>CBFDAZ010000193.1:0-8372 GCA_965602825.1 uncultured bacterium | reverse complement strand
GCGCTGTTCATCGAGGCGGTGAAGGCCCGGCCGGACCTGCAAGAGGAGTTCGGGAAGGACGCCGATGACTTCCTGCGGTTCATCAACCAGCACATATTCGAGAAGAACGAGATGGACTGGCTCGACATGGGCGAGTTGGGCGGGGGCTATCGCTTCGAGCCCTTCATAACGGACAGGTACCCGAACCGGATCATGCCGCACAACCAGTATGGGGCGCTGTGTCGGGCATGGCTGGTCCTGAAGGACGTTGAGGGGGCCCACCCGTTGATGGGGCGACGCGCCGAGCAAATGACAAGGTACCTGCACAACCACATGCACCTGTTCGAGAACCGCGAGGATGACGAACCGTGGGAGTGGTACCAATGGTACTACTGGGACTGGACCGACTATGGCGAGCCGGGGCACAGCGGATGGGAGGACACCAGCCACGCCGGCCTGACCATGAGCATGGCCGTAGTAGCTGCCCGACGCGGCGTCGTCTTCACCGACGAGGACATGAAGCGCATCGCGAACTGCTGGCTGCGGGTGATGTGGAACGGTGACGAAGAGAGCCCCATGATGGCCTCACACGTGGACGGCTCCGGCGACCACAAGTTCTCCCCCCTGAACGCTAATTGGGGGATGCTCTCCCAGTGGGACAAGAAGGCCTACGAGCTTGCGCTCAGGAAGTTCGAGGCCAGTGAGGAAAAGAGCAAGGTCAGCGCGGCCCCGACGATCCTGATGATCGCCAAGCGCGCCGGTGTGGCCCTCAAGTAGCACGCGGGCTGGACTTGGCTCGTTCACCCATCTGCCTTGCCTGCCGCCAGGCCTGAGTCCCCGCTCTCCCTGGGGCGGAGCGGGCTGTGAGTGGACTTCCCGCGCCCTTGCCGCTGCCGGATCAAGGGGTAACCGTCTGACCTGACATGACCAACTCCCCACCCGAGATCGCGACCTCCTCCACGTAGACGCGCTCATCTATCGGTGGCGAGGCGGCCAGAGCCCTATCCAACTCGGCCTGGAATCGCGACACGGCAAAGCCAGGCAGCGCCTGTTTCCCGGCCCGAAGGGAGTCTACGCGGAGTCGAAGCTTGCCGTTTGATGCCTGAGGGGTAATGGCGACAGTGGCGTAGAACTCCCTGCCACTCCAGGTCGCGATCCCGGTAGCCAGCAAGTCATGGTCGCGCAGAGTCACGCGCCCATCGCGCAACTGGCCGCCCGTGCCGCCGGCCTGGGCGATGGCGTCATTGATCTGTGCTTCGCTGACGCGCAAGGAGACGCGGACGCGCTGACCGGACTGAACGGCGCGACGGATCTCGCTGACCTGCTCGTCCACGGGAGGTGGTGACGGCTGCGGACTGCCAGGCTGCGGCTGAGGGCTGACGGCGTCGGAGGCAGGGGCGTGCGCGACGGGGGCAGGCATGGCGGTCAGGCGTGAGTACAGGAATCCTGCCACAATCAGCAGCGCAAGCAGCACCGTTCCACAGCCAATCCCGCAGCCCAGCAGGAACGTCCTGAGTCGCGATCGCGGTGGTTGCCGAGCGATCCGTGGCAAGCGAGGCGTCCTCCCGGGAGTCGCGAGGAATCAGCCGTTGTACTGGTCCATGGCCGCTTCGAGCCCGTCGGTCAGGGCCCGCTCTACCGCCTTCACCGCCCGCTCGATGCCCTCTTCCGCCCTCTCGCGCTCTGACGGTCGGAACGGGGACAGCACGAAGGCCGTCGCGTCGCGGCCCGCGGGCAGAGGCCCGATGCCGATCCGCAGCCGGGCGTACTCGGTTGTGCCCAGGTGCTGGGCTACCGAGCGTAGGCCCTTCTGTCCGCCGTCGCGGCCCCTTCGTCGCAGCCGCGTGGTGCCGAGCGGCAGGTTGATGTCGTCAACGACCACGAGCAGGTGCTCCGGCCCCAACCCATAGAAGCTCAGCAGGCGCCTGACCGCCTGGCCGCTGTTGTTCATGAACGTCTGGGGCTGTGCGAGGAGGGCCTCTACACCGGCGATGGCGCCGCGCCCATACAGCGCCTGGTGACGCCGCTTTGAGAGATCGATGCGGTGTCGTTGCGCCAGCAGCTCAACAGCCGCCGCACCGGCATTGTGCCGGGTCCGGGCATACTCCCGTCCGGGGTTGCCAAGGCCTACAATGCATCTCATGCGATCGGCCTCGCTACCCGCGAGACAACGAGCACGGTCGTCCGGATTCCGTGAGTTGGGACGCGGCGCACGACGTTTGAGAGGCTGCTACTCCTCTTCGGATTCGGCAGCTTCCTCGTCCGCTTCCTCCGAGGGCTCGGCACCCTCTTCGACCTCGGCCTCCTCGCCCTCGGCCAGTTCCTCGGCCTCTTCGAGCTCGGGTTCGGGCTCGGCGATGATGACCGGAGGCCGGATGGTCACGACCGAGTCCTCGGCACTGGCGAGGATCTCCGTGCCCTCGGGGGCCGTGAGGTCAGAGACGTGGAGGGAGTCGCCGATCTCCAGTGCCGCGACGTCCAGGGTCAGCTCCTCGGGGATGTTGGTCGGCAGGCACGACACCTGCACCTCGTACAGCGCCTGGTCCAACACCCCGCCGACCTGCACTCCCAGGGCCAGACCCTCGAGCCTGATCGGTACAGCGACCGTGATCTCTTCCGTGAGGGAAACCCACTGGAAGCCGACCGAAAGCAGCTCATCGGTGATCGGGTCGGCCTGCAGCTCCTTGATGATGGCTGCAACACCCTCGGGCGACTTGCCGCCCACCTTCAGATCGAACAGGACACTCGCGCCACGGTGCTTCCGCAGGAGCTGAGACAGGACGCTGGTCTGCACCGCCAGCGGGATGGGATTCTGGCCTCGCCCGTAGACAACGCCCGGCACCAGGCCTTGACGCCGCACCTCACGGGCCGCGCCCTTTCGATTCGGTGTTCTGTGCTGAGCCTCAAGCTTGATCTGTTCCATCGCGTCGCTACCTCCAGAACGTACAGAAGGGGGTCCTTCTCAAGATTGGCTGGGGCGGGAGGATTCGAACCTCCGATGCAGGATCCAAAGTCCCGCGCCTTACCCCTTGGCTACGCCCCAGCACACAGGTCGCCTACCACTTACCACGTGCAGCATGAGGTGGTGCAAACGAGCAGGTGCGCTGGTTCAGGATGCCCGGACGTCAATAGCTCTCTCAGCGGTTCTCAGGTCGGACGGCTTGTCAACGTCGAAGGCGATCTCGGGGTGTGGCGTGAGGTGCACGGCGATCTTGCACCCCAGAATCTCGCTTCCCCGTGCCGCTGCCGCCTCCACGGTAAGCTGCCCGAGCGCCAGACGCACAAGAAACACCGGCCCGAGCAGCAGAGCCAGGCCGATGATGCTCTTCCTTCGCGTAAAGGCGCTCTCGATCGTCTTGAGTGCGAGCAGAAGGGTCTCGCTCGCCGCGACAACCATATTGCCGCCGGTGAACCGACCCTCGCGCAGACGAACGGTTGTTCGTTTGCTGCCCGGAAAGGCGGCCGCGACCTGCGCCGCGTCTGCCATAGTGTACGTCAAGTCAGCCTCGCTGTCCAGCCCGAACCGGACCGTATCATCGGCCCCTTCAGGTGTCAGGAGCGGGGTATCGGCCGTGGCCAGGAGCACCCGGCTGTTCTCCGCAGTTCGCGCTGCGGCAGCGACAGTGTCGCTGAAGGCTTCGCTCGTAGCACTGACCTGTTTCGCGCCTCCGACGGCCTCGGGCGGCAGCAGACTTCGCGGGCCGCAGATCACGACAACTTCGTCAACGCACTCGGCGGCCTGCAAGGCCTCCACGACGTACTGCACCATCGGCCGTCCGGCTATCGGTACCAGGGCCTTGTATGCCGTCGGATCGGCGGGCATCAGCGCTCCCGCCTTGCCACCGGCCAACACCGCTGCCTTCAACGCTCGTGGCCTCCCCCTGGGTTGGCGTCCCCTTCGCTGCCGATGCTTACCGGTTGCGATGCCGAGCGCCCCGACCACGACCAGTATCCGCTCGCGGCCAGAGCCTGGCTCGCCGCCCGAGCAACACCTTCATGGGGCGCCATAGAGTACACGCCCGAGCCGCTGCCCGTCAAGATCGCCGGCAGACCCGTCAGCTCCGACATAACCGCAGCCAGTCGCGCCAGGTCCGGCCGTCGAGAGGACAAAGCCTGCATGAAGCCGTTCCAGGGCTCATCGGCCCCGCCACGACGTTTGAGGCTCACAGCGGCTCGCCTGGCACGCACACCATCAGTGTAGTGCTGTGGGCCCACCTGCTGGTAAGCCCACTTCGTGCTAACTCCCGGTGCAGCGACAGCCAGAACGGCCCAGAAATGGGCGGCCGGCAGCGCCATGAGTCGGTCGCCCGTACCTTCCGCGAGTGCAGCACCTGTGGAGAGAAAGAACGGCACGTCGGCGCCGAGTCCTCGCGCTACTCGCAACAAGGCCTCGTCGTCGGGCGGCACCCCGTGGAGATGCGCGAGCGCCATCAGCGTTCCGGCGGCATCCGAACTCCCGCCGCCAAGGCCACTCTCAGCGGGGATACGTTTCTCAAGAACGATCCGCACACCGCCGAGGCCTCCGGTCGCCGCACGGAAGGCTCGGGCCGCCCGCACGACCAGGTTCTCTTCGCCTTCGGGTGATGGCAGTCCACCGGTCTCGAGCCTGACGCCGGACTTCGCTAACCCAACCGTCAACGTATCTGCCAGCTCGATGCAGTGCATGATTGTGGCAAGGTCGTGGTACCCGTCGGGCCGCCGGCCGAGGATCTCCAGAACCAGGTTCAGCTTCGCCCGGCACTGCACAATGACCTGACGCTCACGCGGAGGCAACCGGCCTCACCCCGTCTTCCCACAGGGCATTCGAGAGCCCGATGAAGTCGTCGAGTGCCAGCTCCTGGGCTCGGGCCTTCTCGCCCACCCCGGTCGCTACCAGGGCCTCCCGGACGGCCTCGCAGTCAACCGGCCCCAGAGTACCAGCCCCCACCAGAGCATTCGCGATCTGCTTCCTACGATGCCCGAATCCCGCACGGATCGCGGCAAACAGGAGCGCCTCGCACTTGACGCCTTTCGGGCGCTCCCTACGCGGTTGGAGCAGGAGGACCGTGGAGTCCACCTTGGGCTGCGGGTAGAACGCCCCCCGGGAGACTCGGGCTACAGCCTTGACGCGCTCGCAGTAGTAGGACACAAGCACGGTCAGGCTGCCGTAATCGCGCTTGCCGGGGACGGCAATCAGCCTCTCCCCTACCTCCCGCTGCACGGTGAGGACGGCCCGGTCGAAGGGAGGCGATACGGCCAGCACGCGCAGAAGTATCGCACTGGCTGCGTAATACGGCAGGTTCCCCGCGACCCGCCACGTTGCGGTATCGCTCCCGCAGAGCCGGGCCATGTCAGCCTGCAGGGCATCACCGCAGACAACGGAGACCGTGGAGTGGCCGGCGTACAGCCTCTCCAGTGCGGACGCGAAGGCCTCTTCCAGTTCGAGTGCCACGACTTGACTGCTGCACCGGACCAGGCCATCGGTAAGGGCGCCGAGACCAGCGCCGATCTCCAGGACCTTCGGCCTGTCATGCCCGCTGACGATCCCCACGATTCGGTCGGCGACCTTGGGATCGACCAGGAAGCTCTGGCCGCGGGACCGTCGAGGCCGTCGGCCTGATTCGACCAATAGCCTGTGCGTGCGGCCGGCCAGCGTCTCCCCTGTGTCGTCCATGCGATCCCCCATCCGCCCTCCGCACCACAAACAGAGCGCGGCACCGGACTACGGCGCCTGCCAGGCGCCAGCCGCTGCCGCCTGTCACAAGACTCTGCAAACCGCGTGAGTCTACTTCAGCTTCCGGTCCGTGTCAACCTGTGCCCGTTGGTCGGCGATCGCCTCCGCCTCCCGCACCGCCTGGCGGTAGCGCATGACGCGGTTGACGAAGATCACCAGCAGAGGGACGGGACTGCCATAGTAGAGGGCGACCCGGTACCACTCGTGGTCTACCAGACTGAATATCCAAGGAATCCAGGCGACGACAATCACGATCATGATGATCTGCTCGACCCACTCGACCGGGCGCATGCCGCTACACCCCCACGTCCTCGCTCGGCTCCAGTTGCCGGATCGCCAGCAGGGCCTCGTGTATGCTGATCTTCAGGCAGTCGTGCAGCGGCATGTCGCCGAACGGGGGCCCGGCCTCGAGCAACTGCTGATCGACCTCGTCAGCCAGTCCGCCGGGCACAGAATCCGCCTCTTGCGCGACGCTCGACCCGTGCGTCTCGCGGAAGGAGCGAAGGGCCGCCTCAAGGCCCTCCACGTTCTCGTCCACGTGCTCCTTCGCCTTCTCGTTGACCGACGGTCTTGTGTGGCGAACTCGATCCAGCCACGTCTTGCGCGGAGCCCGGATCAAGTACCTCTGGTCGACGAGCGCTGCCTCGACGTACTGGCGGATGTCCGCGTACACGCCGGCCTTCTCCCAGAAGCTCATCTCCTGTCGGATGACCTTCAGCATGTCCTCAACCAGCTCATCGAGGGGAATGCCCTCCTCCACGCTCCCGCCCTTCTTCGTCACACGCTGTTCGCCCAGGTCAAAGGCGCAGTCCAGGGCCTCGGCCAGAGGACACCCGCTCACCCGTTCGAGTCTGAGGCTCCGTAGGGTCCACCGCTTGTGGGGGAAGGGGGGCATGAACGTCGGGTCCACCTCTGCGGCCCACATCCTCAACTGCCCACCATCGAGAAGCGAGACCAGCAGGGCGTACAGTATCTGTTCCGCGACCTCTCTGGGCTCCAATTCCTCGCCACTCATGGGGGCGAAGGCCTTGCGTCGGGGGTTCGTGGCGCTCCGCCGGACGCCGGTCGGTACGAACCGATCCGCGCAGAGGTATACCAACCCATCAGGGCCCAGCGGGTCGCTCACCTCGGGCTCCTCCTCCGGCTCATCCGCCAGTCCCGCCCGCTCCTCGACCTCCGCGGCTCTCTTGTCCATGTTCGCCAGCAGCCGCGAGAACGCGTAGACAGCTCCCGCGCCTACCACTCCCAGAACCAGCAGGACGGTGGCCTGAAACATTAGCTCCCTTCGCTCTCTGTGTACGCGTACGCGTTATGGTTGTGGATCGACTCGTAGCTTTCGCATTCGACCGTGAAGCGCATCGCCGCGGGCACCTGCCGCAAGGCCAGGACCGTATCGCGCACGACGTCCTCGACAAACTTCGGGTTCGCGTAAGCCGCCTCTGTCACATGTCTCTCGTCAGCGCGCTTCAGGATCGGGTACAGGGAGGCGCTGCCCTGGGCCTCCAGAAGCGGCACCAAGTCCTCGATCCAGATGATGTCGTCGGGGCTCTGCAGGATGCTTACCCGCAGCCGCGCCCGCTGGCTGTGAGCCCCGTGCTCGGCGATCTCCTTCGAGCAGGGGCAGAGCGTGGCGATCGGTACGGATGTCCCCAGTCGGAATTCGTAGGTCTCATCTTCCAGGCGGCCGGCGAACCAGCAGTCGTAGTCGAGATCGCACGGAATCTCAGTCACCGGCGACAGCTTCGGGAGGAAGTACTTGAAGGCCAGCCGCAAGGCGGCCGTACGAGCCTTGAAGCGCTCGCATATCTCCTGGAGAATCGCGAGCATCTCTCCGCTGCCGATTGCCTTCTTGCTCCACCCCGAGAGGAGTTGCACGAAGCGACTCATATGCGTACCGCGTTGGTAGTGGGCCAGCTCGACACTCGCCTCGAAGCTCCCCACGACGCGAGCGAATCCGCCGTCCTTTTCGCGGATGCGGACGGGCAGGTGGATGTCTTTCACACCCACACGTTGGATCGTGATCCCGCGATCGTCCTGTTCCGCTGCGACGTCTCTCATGTCTGCGGAGGCTCACTCTTCTCTTCGGGCGGGAACAGACGCAGTCCCAACAGATACCCGATGATCGGGCAGGCAACCATGATCGCCAGCGACAAGCCCCACGCAGCCGCGGCGCCTATGCCAAGCCTCTCCAGTAGCGCCGCTTGAGGCCACACGAATACCCCACCGACAAACACGCAGCCGGGCTTCCCACGCCGCCACAGCCCCGCTGCGAAGACACCGAGGAGCACCCAGGGGAGAGGCAGCAGAAGCGCCCACATAGGCCGCACTCGCCATTGGCCTGCCGGCACCGCAGGACCGAGCCCAGACATCCGGCCGGATAGCTCCCGTATTCGCTCGCCTCGGCGTGCCGACCTGCCTAAGCCTGTCCCGAACGCGGCGGGCGGACTTGCGCCTCCCCCCCGGTGGCCGCGCTCTGCCGGACCGCATCGTCTACCGCCTGTGCGTATGCTCCGTCGAACAGGGTCGCTGCTCCCAGCCGCCCCTCGGATACGGCCTCCAGGAAGTCGTAGATGGCGTGCATGTGATACCGGATCCAGCCGATGCCGAGTTTGGGCGAGGGGAGGGCACTGGGGCTCGGGTATCGCTGAACGCACTCAATCATCTTGAACCCCCGGTCGCC
>CBFDAZ010000192.1:0-8372 GCA_965602825.1 uncultured bacterium | reverse complement strand
CATCAACACTGTCGCGACTCGCACGAATGTGAGTTACGCGATGAGGAGGGCTAGTCAGTGAGTGCTCGCATGCTGGAAGGCAAACCCATAGCTGAAGGGATCAAGGAGGAGCTGGTCCAGGAAATCGAGGTCCTGAAGGGCCGCGGCATCACGCCCAAGCTCGTGGCGTTGTTGGTGGGCGAGAACCCGGGCTCGGAGTTCTATGGCGGGATGCAGGAGAAGGGCTGCGCCTCGGTCGGCATCGAGTACGAGCTGAAGAAGCTGCCGGACGATACGCCGCAGGACGAGTTGGAGGACCTGATCGGCCAGCTCAACGCCGACGCCGCGGTGAGCGGCATCATCCTGCTCATGCCCGTCCCGCAGCAGATCAACGGCCGGGCGATGCAGGCCGCGATCGATCCCAAGAAGGACGTGGACGGTGTGCACCCGGTGAACCTCGGCGGCGTGGTCCAAGGCGACCGGACCCTCGCGCCGTGCACCGCCCAGAGCGTGCTGGCCCTGGCGGAGGCCTCGGGTGTTGAGCTGGAGGGCGCCGAGGTCTGCGTCGTCGGGCACTCGGAGATCGTCGGCAAGCCGGTGGCGCTGCTGTTCCTGGAGCTCTTGGCGACCGTCACCGTGTGCCACATCGGCACTCGCGATACGGCCTCCCACACGCGGAATGCGGAGATACTCGTCTCCGCGACCGGCGTCCCCGGGCTCATTAAGCCCGACTGGGTCAAGCCGGGCGCGGTTGTCATCGACGTGGGCTCTCCCGAGCCGGACGCGGCCGAGGGCGTGGAGGAGGTGGCCGGGATGCTGACCCCGGCCCGCGGCGGCGTGGGCACCGTGACGACTGCCATGCTGCTGAAGAACGCGGTGGCCGCGGCAAAGCTGCAGATGGGCCCTTGCTGCTGACCTTCAGCTCCGGCCGGCCCGGCATCTCGAGCCTACACAGCACATCGGTGGTGCCAGCACCCCCTGCAAGCGTGGACGTCTCGTTCGGCCGAGACCTGTCTCGCTTGCAGGGGACGGTCTGAGAGACATCACCAAGCGGGCCCGCGGGGCGGCCGCCACGTCAGCCACCATTGGGGGGGACGTGGGCAGCGGGCGGCTCCTCGTTGTTCTCCGGGAACTCAAACTGCATCTCGTACATCTGCTTGTAGAGGCCGGCCAGTTCCATCAGCTCTTTGTGCGTGCCACGCTCGACGATCTCGCCACCCTCCAGCACGACGATCTGGTCGGCGTTAACGATGGTGGACAGGCGATGGGCGATCACGAAGGTCGTCCGGCCTTTGACCAGACGGTTGATGGCGGCCTGGATGATCCTCTCGGCCTCCGTGTCCACCGAGCTGGTGGCCTCGTCCAGGATCAGAATCCGGGGATCGGCGAGGAGTGCTCGGGCAATCGCCAGCCGCTGCTTCTGACCGCCGGACAGCTTCACGCCGCGTTCCCCGATCAGCGTCTCGTAGCCGTCGGGCAGGTCCTCGATGATGAACTCGTGGGCATAGGCGTCAACCGCGGCCTGACGGACCTCCTCGTCCAGCGCATCCAGGCGGCCGTACCGAATGTTCTCCCGCACCGTGTCGTTGAACAGGAACGTGTCCTGCAGCACTAAGGCCATTTGACTGCGGAGCGAGGCCGTCTGCACCTGCCGGATGTCCACGCCGTCCACCTTCACGACGCCGGCCAGGGGATCGTAGAATCTGGGCACCAGGTTGACGATGCTCGTCTTTCCCGCACCCGAGCGGCCCACAATGGCGACCGTCTGCCCGGGCTCGGCGACCAGCTCCACGTCTCTGAGCACCATCTCGCCCGTGTGGTAGCGGAAGCTCACATCCTCATACCTGACCTCTCCCTCGATCCGCCCGAGCGGTATTGCGTGCTCGACATCGGTGATGTCCGGCTGAAGGTCCATGACCTCGAAGATGCGTGCCAGGGAGGCCAGGGCCCGGTTGAACGTGTTGTGTACGCGCAGCAGGCTGCGGACGGGGCCGTAGAAGTTCATGATGTAGCCGAGGAAGGCGACGATCGTCCCAACGCTAATGCCGCCTTGCCCGTCGTTGACCATGGGGGCGCCGATCCAGATGATCAGAACTACGCTCACCGAGCTCAGGAAGCCCATCGTCGGGAAGAAGCTCGACCACATCATCACGCCCTTGCGGTAGGCTCGGTAGTACTCGAAGCTCGCCTTGTCGAACAGTTCCTCTTCGTACTCCTCGCGTGCGAAGGCCTTCACCACGCGGATGCCCGTGATGTTCTCCTGCAGGTGGGCGTTGATCTCGCCAAGTTGGTCGCGGACAGCGCGGTAGTAAGGCCTGACCCGGCGCGCGAACCAGATGACCGCGACCACGAAGACCGGCAGGGGTATCAGCGCGATGGCGGCCAGCTTCCAGCTAAGGTAGAGCATGATGCCGACCATCATCAGGAGCCGCACCGAATCGCTGACGATGGTGTCGGTGCCGTGGGCGACCATGTTCTCGACGGACTCAACGTCGTTGGAGAGCCGCGACATGATGTCGCCGGTGGACGTGGACTCGAAGTAGCCCAGAGAGAGCTTCTGCAGATGGCGGTGGACGTTCAGCCTGAGATCGTAGACCATGCGTTGGGCCAGGATGTGCATGACACCCATTCGCAGGCCCGAGAACACCGCGCTCGCCGCAAAGCAGCCGATCAGTGACAGCCCCAGCATCGGGAGCTTGCTGATCTGCCCTTTCACCATGACGTCGTCTACCACCGACTTCATCACCAGCGGCGGCGCCATGTCGGCTGCCGCACCAATCAACATTGAGGTCAGGCCGATGACGACCCGGACCCAGTAGGGGATCAGCGAACGGTAGAACCAGGCGACCATGCGCCGGTCGCCGATCCGGCGGCGGAGTTCTTCGTCCGACTCAGATGGGTGGTAGCGCGAACCATGAGGTCTTGGCATCTTGTCTCCGTGTTCCTACGATTGCCGCCGGGAGAGACGCTGTTCGAGGACGTCGATTAGACGGCCGAGCAGAATCGCCGCGACGATGATCCCGCCTTTGATGACCTTCGCGGTGGCCGGACGGGAGTTCCGCAGGAGGAGGATATTGGTGATCACCTGGAGCGTCAAGGCGCCGGCGAAGGTCCAGACGACATTCCCTCGACCGCCCATCAGATCGGTTCCGCCGAGTACCACAGCGGCAATGGCGTCCAGCTCGAAACCGATCCCTTCCGCCGGATGCCCAACATTGATCTTGGCTGTATGTAGCAGGCCTGCCAAGCCGGTGGTGGCCCCGCAGATCATGTAGACGGCTACCTTCACCAGGCCTACGCGGACGCCGGACAGGCGAGCCGCCTCCTCGTTGCCGCCAACAGCGTACACCTGGCGCCCGAAGCTGGTGTAAGAGAGCAACAACCAGACGAGCACGACGGTGCCGATGAAGACGAGGGCCGGCACGGGGAAGTCACCGATCCTATCGTTGAGCCAGGAGAACTCCTCGGGGAGTCCCGTGATGGGTCGGTTGCGGGAGTACCACTGAGCCGCGCCGCGCGCCACCATCATCACGGCGAGCGTCGCGACGAAGGGCTGCAGACGGCCCTGGGTGATCAGGACGCCGTTCAACAGGCCGACGACAGCACCCGCTCCAAGGCAGATCGCGAACGCAACCGGGATCGGCACTTTCCCCCAGACCATCAGGCCGGCCGCCAGGACGTTGGCGAGTGCCAGTCCCGATCCCACCGACAGGTCGATCCCCGCCGTCAGGATGACCAGGGTCTGGCCCACGGCGAGCACCCCGGCGACGCTGGCGAAGCGCAGGATGTCGTAGAGATTGCTCTGGGTGAAGAAGTGCGGCGAGGCAAAGGAGGCACCGATGACGACTGCCACCAAGGCAAAGACGCACTGGAAGTTCCGGAGCCGCATACTGCGGGATCCCTCCGTGGGCCGCGCGAGGCGCGCTCAGAGATCACAGCCTTCGGCTGCCGCCGCCGGACATCCTTCTGCGAGCCAGGTCTCTATCCCGGTCTAATCACGAAGGACGTCGCGGGCAACCCGCTCTTTTGAAAACGAGCCGGTTTCCCGCGCCCTTCCGGCAGAAAACTCTGTTTCGGTGTCGGTGCTTGCCGTGAAGCACACTGTGCTGCTGATAGCCCGACCTCGGGACTACGGATGCAGGTAGGGAACGGCCTCCCCGCTGCGGTGGGGGGCTCGGACCACACTGCATCGTGAATGATGCGAGCTAACCCGCTCGCCAAGACCGCTCAGTGAGGGAAGAACAGGTACATCTGCCGAGCGACGATGGTCCCGTACAGGCCCCACAACGCGGGAACGGCCAGATCACCCAGGATCGCACCCAGGAAGAGCGGCACGAGCTTGCGGTACAGGTTGATGTTACCGTAGCGTAGCACCAGCAGCTTGAGCAACCAGGCCACCAGGAACGGCATCCAAAGATAATCCATGCTGGGCGTGTTGGCAATAGCGTAGCCGATCGGGTGGAAGGGCCAGCCGGGAATTTTCTGCCGCAGCCCGCCCAGTACCAGCGCCACCAGAGCACCGGCCAGGGAGCCCGCCAGCCCGACCCAGTCCGTCGGCTGCCGGTAGCTCGCCCAACCGGCGAGTCGCCGGTACGGCGTCTGACCGACGGCGGTGTACCACCCGCGCACCTTCGCGGTCGCCGCGCCGAAGACGTAGTAGATGTGGAGGTGAGTCCAGAGGGCCGAGACCAAGCCGACCAGCAGTGCCGCTATCACAGCCGACATCAGGCCTGCGCGGGGGAGGTGCGCCTCCTCTCGCATCTTCAGGCCAGCCAGCAGGTGCACCAGGGGCGTGTCGCGGTAGTCAGCGTCAAACCAGTCGAGATACGAGAAGACGGCCAAGCCGCGCGACGAGAACGAGCGTGTCCCCAGAGCGGCCACGATCAACCCGTGAGGGTTGTTCCGGCCCACCATCGTCCAGCCGGCACCCGTTTCGGCGACGATGCGCCCGATCGCGAGAATGAAGGCGAAGTAGAGGAGATAGAACAGCAGGCCCGTGTGAGGCGCCAGCCCAGCCGCCCAGGTCATGGCGGTCAGCAAGGCGAGCACGATGCCGAAGCCGATCGCCGAGATGCGCGGGTGGATGAACGCCGTGTGATCGGCGCCGCCCCGGCCCCGGATTGCGTCCGCGAGAGGCTGCCTTGCCACCCAGACCGCCGCGAACACCAGGCCCAGCATCGCCCCGCAGCCCTGCTCGTGCAGCAGCGGCAGCCGCGCCAGACCGGCCGACCCGCCACCTCCGCGCAGTCCGCTGGCGATCGAGGCCACGTTGAGCAGCTTCCCGAAGAGATAGAAGAACCAGCAACTCAGGGAGGCCTCCAGAGTCAGCAACCAGCCGATGCCGATCATGAAGGGGAAGAACGCCACCGACAAGGGACGCATGCCGGTCCAGGGAGCGCCGGAGAAGTAGCGATCAATCCGTCGGGCCTTGAGCCAGACGGTGGGGAACGCGGGGTACAGGTAGTTGATGAAGTTGACCGACTCGAGGATCCCGGCCACCGCGAAGCCCAGCCACATGAGCCGGTTCCTCCAGAATCCGGCGGCTGGGCCGTGGGCCGCCATTTCAAGCGGCAACTGCACCAGGGGGAAGGTGAGTCGTTCGCGGGTGACCCACTGTCTCCCGAACAGATTGACCAGGAAGATGCTGCCGAAGACGATCAGGACGATCATCGCGCCCCAGTACAGGAGCGGGAGACTCCATTCCCGCAGAACGGCGCTGCTGTAGAGAGTACCGGTGCCCTCGTAGTACTGCCGGATGAGGCGCTCATCCTGGGGCCCGAACCACGTCGGGAGATGCCTGATGTGGTCCTCCCACCGGTTCTCGGGCGTCGCGTAGTAGTGGCCGGCAGCCATCGTGTTGACCAGGAACGGCACCATACCGACGCCGCTGACGCACGCGGCGATGCTCACCATGATGTAGATGATGAGCAACTCGTGCTGCGCCAGGCGAAGACGCCGGGCAATCCGCCCCAGGACACGGCTGATCGCAACGATCAGCAGGAGACTGAGGACCGATCCGAGCTGAAGAGATGTCTGCGCCCACAACAGGCCCTGCACGATGAGGTAAGCATAAGCGCCAAAGAACACGCCGGCCGGAATGGCCAGACAGCCGATGATGATCGCTCGGCCGCAGCGGAGAGGTGGCTGAGGCTGGTCGTCGGCGTGGTCGGTGGCTGCCATGGACGATTCTGGCGCCTATTCGCGGAGGATGATGGCGTCTCCTCGGGGAGGCGAGCGGCTCGGGAAGGCGAGGGTCCTTGGGTGGATTGTCCAGGCCGGCCGTCCATACCGCGCTGGGGCACTCGGAGATAACGAAGGTGCATCACGTCCTGCGCGTCTCGCGGATGAGTACAGCGTCGGGCCTGGAGACCCGACCTACGGGACGACGGCCACCACAGCCGGCAAGTCCCTGGCCCCCGGCCTGCAGGCGAGGGAGGGATGCTCTTGCGCCGGGCCCAGGGAACGACCACCACCTCAGAGCCACCCCAAAACCAGTCCAGCGGGCGAGGACGCCCCGCGCTCCCAGCAACGACCCGCCTACTCAGGCGGGGCGCACTTGGGCGCTTTGGGAAACCTTTGTCAGTGGGCTTCCGTTCGTCTATACTAAAGCCGAATGGCTGACGTGCTAAGGCAGGAGGGATCCGTTGGTGCTGAACGGCCAACGGCGTCGCTTGACAGCGCAGTTACTGTGCGTCGTGGTGGTCATCTTCCTGGCGCACTTTCACCTTGGCTGTAGCCAGGGCGTCAGCCATGATCCTCGTCCCGCCCTCTCCGCCACTGATGGTTCGCCCCATTCGTCTCGTCACGATCCGCGCACGTGCCCGGTTTACCGGGCCCTGCAGACGCTCTCGGGCTCGAACCCGACCGTCGTCCGCGCGCCCATGCCGCTCAAGGGCGCCCAGATGCTGGTTCTAACGAAGGCGGGTGTACCTGCGGCACACGCCCCTATTCCGACGTGCGCCCGCGGGCCGCCCTCCCCCCCTATCTGATATCCCCTGTGACTGTGGAAGCCGTCGGCCCGGGCAATCGATGCCCGGCCTTGTGGAGCGCGCCATGCCGACCCGCACTATGTGCTCGTTGGCGTCGGGGATGTCCGTTTCCGTACGCCGCGCCCATCAAGCATGGACATTCAAGGCGGCGCTGACCCTCGTCGCATTGATCAGCGGGTGGTCGGCCCTTGTCTATGAGGTCATGTGGCAACGGTCACTTGGCCTCGTACTGGGCGCCACCGCGCATGCTTCAGCCGTTGTGCTGGTGGCGTTCTTCGCCGGGATGGCTCTTGGTAGCTACGCGTTCGGCCGCCAGGCCGACCGCTCGGCCAGGCCGCTGCGTTTGTATGCCGGGCTGGAGTTCGGCATCGCCGTGGTGGGCTCGGCCTTCGCCCTGCTATGGCCCTACCTCCCTGGACTGATCGGTCGGCTGGCCCTGGCAGGCGCCGGCGGCTGGGGTCTCGCCGGGAAGGCGATTGTCGCAATGACGCTGCTTCTGCCGGCCGCCGTGCTGATGGGCGGCACGATCCCCGCTCTCGTTCGGGCTGCGTCCACCGGGGAACGCGAGTTCCGGTCGGTGTCCGGCTTCCTCTACGGCATCAACACGCTGGGTGCCTGTCTCGGCGCTGTTGTGGGCGGTCTGTTTCTGCCCATGGCCGTCGGCATCACGGGAGCTCAGTGGCTTGCAGTAGCCGGGAACGTCATCGTCGGTTCCGGCGCGCTGCTGCTGAGCTCGATGGCCGGCGGGGCACACGAGGTCCCCGAGGCAACGGTCGATGGCGCTGAGCGCGAACCGCAGGCAGCGGCGCTGGAGCAGACGCCGGTGCTGCTGATCGCCGCCGTCTCGGGGTTCTGTATCCTGGCGCTCGAAGTGCTGTGGACGCGGATGTTCGCGCAGGTCCTTCACAACTCGGTCTATAGCTTCACGCTGATCTTGGTCGTATTTCTGGCGGCGCTGGGACTGGGCGCGGCGGCGACCAACTGCGTCGCGCGCCGTGTCGGCTCCCGGGCGTGCCTCTTACCGTTGCTTCTGGGCACCGCCGCGCTGCTCGTGCTTGTGGGCAACGTTGTCTTCGTCCGCTGGACCGGCATGGAGTACTTCGCCCACGACGCCCGTTGGGCCGCCTACGTGACCAGAGTTGCGGCTCTTTCTCTGGTCACGATGTTCCCGGCGGCGTTCGTGGGCGGCATGGTGCTGCCGCTCACCTGGCACCTCTACCAGCAGAACCAGGCGCACTACGGGACACGCGTAGGCACGCCAAACCTGGTAAACGCCCTGGCCTCGGCCGCGGGCGCTGTGGCAGCGGGGTTCGTGCTGCTGCCCACTCTCGGCCTGTGGCGGAGCATCGTGCTCGTAGCCATCGCCTACCTCGTCGTCAGCAGCATTGTGAGCAGGAAGCTATC
>CBFDAZ010000191.1:0-8380 GCA_965602825.1 uncultured bacterium | reverse complement strand
GTGCGAGTGCGCCTCCGCTACCGCGCCGCCTCACCGAAGCTGTTGCGCGAGACGATGGGGCCGGACGCCGAGGTGGACCTGCCGGTCGTGGACATGGCGACAGCCGAGGGCGAGTTCGCACTTGCCGGCTGACGCAGTGAATCTCCCTCACACCTTCTTCGGGCCCTGCTGCGCGTGGAAGCCGAATATCTCATCCGCGAACTGCTCGGCATCCCCCATTCCGCGGAGAGCACGAAGATCGGTCTCAGCCTTGTCGAGCATCAACTCAGCGTGCTTGCGGTCGCTCATACACCACCCGCCCCTCCCGCAGCGCGTCGGCGAGCACATGGTTGATCGAGTCACGCCAGTACTCGACCTCGTCCGCGCTGTAGAGCAGGATGTCCTTCGCCACGCCCATCCCTTGCAGTGACCTGTAGAGCCTCGCAAGCGCCTCTCGCCGGCTGCGGGTCGGCCCAAAGGGCCTCGAATCTATGACGAGGAGGTCCACGTCGGAACCCGGCCCGCCCTCTCCCCGGGCGCGTGACCCAAAGATGACGATGCGTTCGGGATCCCCGGCCCGGACGAGGGCCTGCACCATCTCCTGGATGACCTCGTCAGTCACTTGCCGCATGGGTCGCCTCCGCTGAAGGCCAAGCGGCCTCGCTACCACTGCGGGTTCGCTCAGAACTCCGTCGCGCCTGAGAACCGGAAGCGCCCGATCTTCAGCGCCGGGACCATCGCTCCCTCGGCCATGCGACACACCGACCCGATCATCTCCACCTCACTCAGCGCCCCCAGGACGCTCTGGGTGAAGCGCAGGTTCTTCACGCCTCTGGTGAGCTTCCCGTTCTCGATGAGGAAGGTGCCGTCGCGCGTCATGCCCGTTATCTCAGTGCGCATTGCGTGGGCCACGTTCGTGTAGTGGAAGCGGGTCACCAGCAGCCCCCGCTCCGTCGAGGCGATCATGTCCTCCGCTCTGCAATCGCCGGGCACCAAATGCAGGTGAGAGGGGTACGGGCCCCACGTCGCTGGTGGAGGCAGCGCGTGCCCCGTCGGCTCGACCCCGGCCTTCGCAGCCGTGGTGCGGTCATGGACCACGCCTCGGGCCACACCGCTCTCGATGAGTGTGACCTTCTGCCTCGGGAGCCCCTCGAAATCGAAGGGCAGTGGGCGGAAGTCCGGATCGAGGCCGTCGTCGTGGATCGTGATGTTGTCGCCGCAGACCTTCTCCCCTATCTTCCCGCACATGAAGCTCCGTTGTTCCAGGAACGCCTTTCCCCCGAAGCCCATGTAGCCGAGGAGGGTGATCATGTCTCCGACCGCGTCTTCCTCGAGGACGACCGTGTAGTCACCAGGCTCGATCTCGACCGGATCGGCCGAATCAACGGCTTTCCTCGCCGCCACGGTCGCTGCTTCCCCAGGGCTGATGTCCGCCACATTCATGGCTTCCCGGGTGGCCCGACCCGATGAGTTCGCGCCGGTCATGGTGATGTTCAGCGCGGCCATGGCCTCACGCTGCGCCGCTTCGACGCCCTTCGAGTTGACGACCGCGAGCACATCGGGGCCGGTGTAGAACGCTCCCGAAGCCGTCACTCCGTGCTCTTCGGCGACCCCGACGATCTCGCGCACGGCAGCCGCCCGCTCCTCGGGGGAGTAGCCAGCCGTCTGGCCACAGTCGGGCTCTACCGTAACGTACTCGCCCGGCCCCGGAAGGCCAACAAAGTCCTCATTCTCCTCCTGGTGCCGAGCGATCTCCGCAGCCGTTTCAACGCAGCGCTTCACCCCGTCATCAGACGGGTCGTTCGTCGCTGCCACACCGACTCGCGTGCCAAAGGCAGCCCGGACCCGCAGCGTCAGGTTCTCCCGCGTGACGTTCTGATGGATGGTGTTGTTGGCGAAACGCGTGAGGTTCGTACCGCCACCCATCAACACCACCTCGGTCTCGTCCGCCGGTGACTGCTCTACGGCCCTTCGACCGAGCGTGATTAGCTGCTCCTGCTCTGCCATCAGCTCACCTCATGTCGGTCCGCGAGTTCCTGCGAGATTCACTCTCCCGCCTCCTCCAACACGCCCACCCGCACGTTGCGGAAACGCGCTGCCGAGACCCCGTGGCCCACGTGCGCCGACTGCCCCGGCTCACCCTTCCCACAGTTCGGCACACCCCAGATCACCCAATGGTCCCTGTTCGCGACGGCGTCGCACGAGCCCCAGAACTCGGGCGTGATTCCCGTGTAGGTGGGATTGCGCGCAATGCCGGTGATAGAGCCGTCCTCGATCCGGTAGGCGATCTCGGTTCCGAACTGGAAGTTGAGGCGCTTGTCATCAATGCTCCAGCTCGTGTTCGTGCGGAGCAGTAGCCCGCTCTTCATGTCCCGGATCATCTCATCCAGCGTCCAGGAGCCGGGCTCCAGGTTGATGTTCGTCATCCGTATAAGGGGGATCGATCCCCAGCCGTCGGCCCGCATCGCGCCTCCGCTGCGGGGAAGGCCGATCGCGGGAGCGGTCTCGCGTGAGGTCAAGTAGCCGCAGAAGACCCCCTCTTTGACGATGTCAACCCGCTGCCCGGGGACGCCTTCGTCGTCGTAGGCGAAGGAGCCCAGTCCCCCGGGCAGTGTGGCGTCCGCGGTGATGTTCACGTGCTCCGAGCCATACCGGAATCCGCTCTCCAGCTTGTCGGGCGTCAGGAAGCTCGTCCCTGCGTAAGACGCCTCGGTCCCCAGAACCCGATCCAGCTCGATGGGGTGGCCGCAGGACTCGTGAAGCTGCAGCGCGAGCTGCCCCTCGTCGATGATGACGTCCACCGTACCTGCCTCGCAGTGCGGCGCATCGAGCAGTTCCCGCGCTTCCCGCGCCGTCTCCTCGGCGTGGCCGGCCAGGTCCAGCTCCTCGACCATTTCCCAGCCCCGAGCCATCATCTGCCCACCGTGACTTGACGGGTAAGACCGCGTCTGCGTCTCGCCCTCACGGACCGCCGTCGCCTCGATGCCGCAGCCGGTCTCGGTTCGCTCCTGCTGGATGGAGGCCCCCTCCGAGGAGGCGAAGTGCTGCTCCTCGCGGACCAGCGTCAGGTAGCCCTCACGAACCGCAAGCTCCGCCGTGTCCGCCATGATCCGGTCGCAGTCGAGTAGCAAGCCGATGCGTTCCTCCAGCGGCACCTCGAAGGGGTCCCTGTCGAACTTCGTCTTTGCGCCCTCAACGGCGGGCTCACACTCGGCCAGCTCGACGTCCTCTTTCTTGGCCGTCGCGGACGCCTTCCCGACGCGAACCGCCAGCCGCGCCGTGTCAGCGACCGACTCCCGTGAGAGATCCGACGTCGCTGCGAACCCCCAGGCACCGCCTGCCAGCACGCGGACGCCAATCCCGCGGCTTTCCCGCGACGTCAGGCCCTCGACCAGACCGTTACGGGTCTCCACGCTTTCCTGCCGCGTGCGCACATACCGCGCGTCGGCGTACGCAGCGCCGGCCTCCTTGGCGGCGTCAACAGCTAGCCTGGTGAGGTCTTCCATGGATCGCACCTCCGGCGCGAGAAAGCGGCTCTTCACCAAGAGAGCGGGTTGCCCGCGACGTTCATCGTGAATGGGCCTGACTACACGCTACGCGACCCGAAGCGACGCGTCAGCTCGGCGCACTGCTTGACCTCATCGGGACGGTGCTTCGGGAACACACCCACGCAGACCGCATCCGTCGCCTTGATGTGCGAGAACGCGTACGAGAAGGCTTCCTCCGGCTCATTGCGCCCGGCGGCCATGATCTTGTAGCCGATGACCGGCACATCGAGCTGCCGTACCAGTTCGGTCATGATGTCGCGGTCGGCGGCCAAGTAGCTCTCGCCCCGGTCGCCACCGAGGTTGTAGAAGGAGCAGCAATGAAACTGGGCGCCCAGGTTGCGCTCGACCACCTGGCGGTGGGTGTCCGGGTCGTGCCCGGCGACGCCCATCACCAGTCCCAGCTCCTTGCCCACTTCGAGCGCCTCACGGATCGGGTCGAGGTCGCCGGCCGCCGCCAGGCGGTCACTCTGGCCCCCGTGGACATAGCAGCACTTGGCCCCCGCGCCGGCGAGCTGCCGAATGTTGTCCGGCAGCGAAGCGCGTTCCGGGGCCGTCTGCGCGATCCACTGGATCGCTCCCCCCTCGTTCCAGTACTCCACCAGCATCCGCTGGATGTGGTTGTCGGCGCGCCCGAGGAAGGTGTTGATCCCTTGCTCCTCGCAGTCACGCAGCGTCGCCTTGATACGCTCAACGGTGTAGTAGTCACGCATCTCAGCGTTCAGTTCGGCGCTCTGATGCGAGTTCCCGCTGAACGGGTTGCCGCCGACGATGAGCCGCGACACGGCAACATTGCCGAGGTGGACTGCCGCCAGCTCAGGCATGCACGTCCGCTCCCTGTCCTCGTGGGGTGTCCGAAGGCCGCATCACTCGTCAGCCAGCGCTTTGTGGCTCTCCTTGAGCTGCTCGATGATGGGGATCTTCTGCGGGCACTTCTCCTCGCACTCCGCACACTCCACGCACTCGCTGGCCGGCAGCCACCCGCGGCGGTTTTCGGGGCCCAGATGGCGGTAGCCGCGCTTGGCGTGATCCGTCAGGCCCCACACCCGATGCAGGTTCATCAGGCGAAAGATCTCCGGGATCGCCACGTTGTTCGGGCACGGCATGCAGTAGTTGCAGCCGGTGCAGTAGAGCTCCGATAGCCGCTGGTTCTCCTCCAGCATCTTCCCGACGCTCTGCTTCTCCTCGGTTGTCAGCAGCTCGTCGCGGCTGGCAGTGGCGACGTTCTCCTCCACCATCTCGATCGTGTTCATGCCGGACAGAGCAGTCGTCACGCCCGGATTCGACAGCACGAACCGCAGAGCGATCTCGGGCGTGCTCGCCACGCCGGGGACCACCTCGCTGATCTTCTCCGACGGGAAGCCCAGCCGACCGCCTCCCACCGGCCCCATGACGCAGATGCCAAGGCCGTGCTCCCGAGCGTAGTCGATAACGGGCTCGTTCTTGCGGTCCAGCAGGTTGTACTGCAGAGTCATCCCCTCGAGCAGCCCCGTCTCCAGCAACCGGATCATGTTCTCCGGGGAATCGTGGCAGGAGGCGCAGATATGGTGGATAAGGCCCTCCTCCTTCGCCTTCTTGGCTTCGTCGAGGCCGGCTCCCGGCTTGCTGAAGTTCTCCTCGAATGACTCCCAACTGATGCCATGAACGACCTGGTAGAAGTCGAGGTAGTCGGTGCCGACGCGCTCCAGCGAGGTCTCCAGCCGCTGCCGCCAACCCTCCCCCGTGTCGTCCTGGAGTGGGTTCTTGGTCGAGAGGTACAGCTTCGTTCGATCGTAGCCCTTCAGCGCCTCGCCGAGCATCCGCTCGCTCCAGCCATTCCCATAGCCGGGGGCTGTGTCCAGGTATGTGAGGCCCAGGTCGATGCCATGCCGGATCACCTCCACGGCCTTGTCGTCGTCCGGGGGCAACCGCATGAGGCCCCAACCCAGTGCGCTGAGCATCTTGCCGGTCTTGCCGAATTCCCGGTATTGCATGGCGCGTCCCCCAAGTGGAGTGTTGTCGATCCGGGGCTCGTGCCGCCGGATCAGTCTACGTGATAGGTCTCCGCGATCTGCCTTGTCAGGGCCCGGTTTTCTGCGTGGCCCGAGCGGTGAGCGACGAAGCGGCCAATGATCGGTCTGCCCAGTAGATACAGGTCTCCCACCAGGTCGAGAATCTTGTGCTTGGCGAAGGAGTTCGGGAAGGGTTCCGGCTCCGACAGCCCATGGTCGAAGGCGACGATCGACATCGATATGTCCGCACCCTCCAGCTTCCGGGCCTCGATGAGAGCTCGCGCTTCCTGCTCGGTCGAGAACGTGCGGGCCGGCGCGATTTCCTTGCCAAAGTCACTGGAGGCCGGGTCGTAACAGGCGCACTGGCGGCCGATATGTGGATGCTCGTGCTCCAGCAGATACCAGTGTTGCTGCGGCCCCGGGAGCGCCAGTATCGCCTTCTCGCCGGACACATGATGCAGCTCCCTGTCCAGCTCAATGGGCACGATCTCCGCGTCGAGCGTTACCGCCTGGGCCTCCAGGACCAGGGCCTGGTACGGAGAAGCACTGCCGTCGATCAGGGGCACCTCTCCCCCGTCAACCTCAACCGCCACGTCCGTGATCCCGTTAGCCGACAGGACGGCCAGCAGGTGTTCGGCGAACTCAATCCGCGCTTCACCGGCCGCGAGAGCCGTGCACTGCGGGGTCTCGGCAACGTGTCTCAGGTCGGCGGGGATCTTCGTCCGGGTCGCCGCGTGATGGAAACAAATCCCCGCCCCGGCCTCCGCCGGCCGAACGGTAACTTGCACTTCGTCGCCGGTCAGCAAGCTACGCCCCGAGCGGCTAGCCGGACGGGCGACCGTCTTCCGCTGGATTCTCGTGCGTTGCGTGCTCATGAGCGAGGTGACGACTCGTCGCGGCTCTGCGCACGGGCTGAGGCGTCCCAAGACGCCATTCCGCCAGAACCTGACTCAACCGAACGTGCGCTACCCATTATACGCCTTGAGCTGCAACAGAATCAACTTCCTGCGCCGCACCGCAGCCGGCGGGCATCGGACCGGCTGTCACTCCCTGACCGGGCGGGGCGGACTGAGCCGATCGATCAACTCGTCGAACGGGAACCGATCGCCCGGGCAAGCGGTCTGCCCGAAGTCCCGGTGCCGGTGTATGTCATCGACCTCGAAGTCGTACTTCTGAATCAGTTCACGTAGCAGTGCAGCCAGGGCCTCAAGCTGCCTCTCCGTCACACGCGAGGGTTTCATCTTCCCCCGGGGATTGCTGGAGCTGCTGAAGTTCCCCACCACGCAAATCCCTAGGTAGTCATTGTGACCGGCCGTGTGCGCCCCTCGGACCTCCTCCGGCCGGCCGGCCTGCACCGTCCCATCGGCCAGGACCACGTAGTGGTAGCCGATGTGGTACGTCTTCCCCTTGTACTCGATCATCCATCCTTTCTTCGCGTGGTCCTCATTTATCGCCGAGGCATCGAGCAGCTTGCCGTCCCGATACCCACTGGAGGCCGAGTGATGGATGATGATCCCCCGAGGCTTCGGCCGGAACAGGTACCGGTACCAGTGCCGCCCGTACCGGAGGCCCAGGCCGGCCCACACCAACGCCAGCATGGCCGCCGCAAGCAGGACGACTGGCACGGCAAGCGACGGGCTGCGCCCACGCGCGATCTTGCTCTGCATCGGCAATTCGTCCCCGACCGCGTTCCACTCGAGCGCCTTCCACTTCGCGGCCCGGATAGCACTTCCTCCCACCCCTCCAGGAGGCGCATTGCGGGAGTAACCGGAAACCTGCGTCAGCACGCACGAAAGAGGCCCGCTGAATGAAAGCCATCATCTTCGAAGAGCCGCACGTCGCTCGCCTTGCCGATGTCCCAGACCCAACGCCCGAACCGGGCCAGGCAGTCGTGCGCACCCGCCTGACCGGAATCTGCGGCAGCGACATGCACGCCTATCTTGGATCCCAACCCTTCTTCGAGTATCCGCAGATCCCCGGCCACGAGGTCGTGGGAGACGTCGTAGACCCCAATGGCGCATCCCACTTGCGCGAAGGGCAGCGCGTTACGCTCGACCCCACAATCAGCTGCGGCCACTGCCGTCCCTGTCGGCTGGGGCGCTACAACTGCTGCGCCAACATCAAGGTCATCGGGGTCCACGCACCCGGGACCATGGCGGAGCTGTTCGTCGCGCCTCACGAACGTCTCCACCCGGTCCCCGACCGCGTCGCTGACGAACCCGCGGTGCTGGCCGAGCCGCTGTCCATCGCCCTTCACGCCGTCGACCGGGCCGAGCTGCTCGAGGGCGACCGCGTTGCTATCATCGGCTCGGGGACGATCGGCCTCTCTGTGCTGCTCATGGCCCAGGCCAGGGGCGCACGCTGCATGGTGGCTGACATCGAGCCGTCGCGCCTCGCCCTCGCCCGCCAGATGGGGGCCGAGGTCACCGTCAATGCCGCCGAACGGGACAGCGTCGAGGCCGCGCTGGATTGGACCGACGGCGAGGGCACGGCTGTGTCCTTCGAGGCCGTCGGCTCTCCGCCGACGATCCGTCAGGCCGCGGACATGGCGGCCTCGGCCGGGCGCGTCGTGATAGTGGGCCTGTGCATGAAGGACGTGTCGCTGCCGGGAGCGATGTTCGTCCGCAAGGAGCTGGAAGTCATCGGCTCACGTCTCCACCAACACACGGTCGAGAAGGTCGTCGAGATGCTCGATGAGCAGACGATCGACCCTCGCCCCATGCTGACGGACATCCGGCCCATCGACCAGTTCGCTTCCGCCCTGGATGACCTGCACAACCGCGGCAGCGACTTCATCAAGATCGCGCTGAGGCCGTAGGCCGCCGGGTCAGGGACCAGCTCCGACGCCGTCGCACCTAATGAAAT
>CBFDAZ010000190.1:0-8383 GCA_965602825.1 uncultured bacterium | reverse complement strand
GCCCTTCAGTGCCCGGCACCTTGAGTGGCAGCACGATGTGCGACGGCCGCAAGCGGTCGTGGTAGACCGTGTTGACCGCAACGCGCGTGAGACGCTCGCGCCCCAGAGGCCCGCCGGTATTGGGGTTCACGTCAAACCGCGGGAAGTTGCTGCTGGAGATGTCCACACGGAGGTGGTGGTCCTTCGCGAAGCGGTTGGCCGTGGGATACAGCTCGAAGCTCAACTCGTATACCGTGCCCGGCTCCGCCAGTTCCTCGCGCTCGAAGCCGTTGCGGAAGCGCAGGCGGACGATGCTGTCGGCGAGGTTGACCGCCGCCCCGCTGGGATACGCCCCACCCGGTGGGTAGACATCCAGGAGCTTGGCGGTGAAGTCCGTATCCAGGCCGTCGGTGGCGACCCACAGGATGATATTGAGTGGCCCGGCGATCACTAAGTCCTCCTCCAGCGGCGCAGTCTGGAAGCATAGCACATCCTGCCGCGCGGACAGGGGCAGGTTGCCCTTGGTGAACGGGAAGCGCGTGTCATTGCACTGGTCGAAGCCCCCGGGCGGGATCGGGATGGCTGAGAGCTGGCCGCCGATGGTCGGCACGGGGTCGCGCGGGTCGAAGTTGTAGGACGTGGAGGCGACATCTCCGGCGGGTGGCTCCGCACTCAGGCGGCCGTCGGCATGGAGGTAGAACTGCGTCTCGGTCACTCCCGGCGGCGGCCAGGTCGCCGCCGTGCACCACTCCCCTCCGTGCTCGATGGTCCGTCCGCCGTCAGCCAGCCCGCGGCCCCCACCCATGATGAAGTATCGCACCGGGCTGGTCTCTGCCAGGGCGGTAGGCAGGCCCTTGAGGAAGTGGTCGAACCACTGCAGCCGTACGGACTCGTAGTGCGAGAGTCCGCCCTCCGGCCGGAAGGACAGGTCCCCCGCAGCGGGGATGCCGACGCCCCCGTGGTGCCAGGGCCCCATCAGCAGGTGCACGGGCGACTGCTGGCGCCGGCTCAACTCGACGAAGTTCTCGATCGTGGCCCGCGTATAGGTGTCGTACCAGCCTCCCACGTAGAGCGTCGGCACATCGGCGTGTTGGTCGTAGTACGGCCGTGGGCCATAGCCGGGCTGCCTCCAGTACTCGTCATAGCTGACCTTCGTCAGCAGGTCCAGGCACCAACGCTCGTAGGACGGTGCCAGTCGCAGCGGCGACAAGCCCTGCCGCACCGTGCCGGTCCTGACCCAGTCCCAGATATTCGCCGCGGCCTCTTCCAGGGCGACCTTGAGTTCTGGGTTGGCCAGTGCCTCCCTGCTCGTGGCCGCCATGGTGAAGGCGTAGACCAGGAAGCGCTGCTCGAGTGCGCCGTTGTGGCGCATCGAGTGGTGGTAGTAGCTAGCGGGGCCATAGGTGACCACCATGGCCGAGAGGTGCGGCGGGGCCAGTGAGGCCAGCGCGCTTTGCACCGCTGCCTCATATGAGGCCCCCATCGTCCCGACGCAGCCGTTGCACCATCGCTGCGCGGCTAGCCACTCTACCGTGTCGTAGCCGTCTGGCCCCTCGTGAGCAAAGGCATAGAACTCACCCTCGGACACATACCGGCCGCGCACATCCTGCATCGCCGCCACATAGCCACGCTCAGCGTAGAATCGGCCGGTCGCGGCGTGGTTGGTCTTGTCATAGGGTGTGCGGGTCAGGACGATCGGGAAGCTTCCACCCAGCCTGGTCCCGTCGCGGGCGGGGAAGTAGAGGTCGGTGGCGAGGCAGACCCCGTCGCGCAACGGCACCATCGTGTCGGCCTCGACGATCACGTCGTATTGCGGCGCCGAGCAGGCTACGGTACGTGAGGGGCCCAAGATAGTCGACTCCCTGCAGCATTGAGTCCGGGTTGTCAGTGTGGAGCGCCATGCGACACGCGATCCACGGGTGTTCCGGCCTACGGACTCAGAGGTGCTACCGGTGCAGCCATATCGGGAAGGCGAGTCGTAGCCACGCCTGGAGGGGGCGGGTGGTCGGCATCGTGCAGCCGTGAGTCGTGCGACGGTGGGCCCCGCCCTCCCGGGCCGCGGCGACGGCGGTCAACCCCAGGGGTGGTTGTGCACACGGTCCCGTTCGGCCTCCCAGAACGCCTTCCAGTCATCGGGATCGTCTGAGTCCAGCTGGCCCAAGCGTCGGGCAAGATAAGCGCTCGTGCCGGAGTCGGCGGCGTCCAGTGCCGCGTGGAGGACGCGATGGAAGACTCCCCTGGGGCGAAGGAGGTCGCCGCAACGCTCGGCTACCCCTGCCGACCGTCATCGGGGTGCTCCGCTCGTGACCTGGGAGAGATGCGACACCGTTCGGACCGACTGCTACCATTCCGGCCTCTCATTCATCGCGAACCACTTGTGCAGTAGCTTCTCTCTGTCTGTCTGCTCCTCGGCCGGCTGCGTGTTCTCCCGGTCTGCGCCGTGCTCGACACTCCAGCCGCTCCATTCCCTGAACGCGTGGTACGTCCAGTCCCACCCGTGCTGTTCGAAGACGTCGATGCAGTCGCGGAGGTAGCGGTGCGCGCTCCCCTCGGGGGCCCAGCGAATGGCGCTGAACTCGCCGACGAAGATGTGCGCGCGGTAGCGCTGCTGGAAGTCAACTACGGGCTGCAGGGCCTCCTCCAGCCGCGCCCTGTCCCACACCGTGCCCTCGATCTCGCCGGGGTAGACAAGCTGGTCCGGCCAGTTGTCGCGGACGCCCTGGTGCGTGAAGGCGTGGGGGAGGTACATGTGCACGCTGTAGACGATCCCCGGCACGTCGATGGGGTTCAACTGGCGGAAGCTCGATGGCCCGCCCCCGTGAGCGGGCTCGACGATGATGGCGTGGTCTGAGTCGATGTCCCGCACGGCCCGCGCCGTCTTCTCAGCCAGCTCGTCCCAATAGAGCACGCCCTCCGGCACGGCGCCTTCACTCGGCTCGTTGGCGAGGTCGTACCCCCACACGACCTTCGAGTCCCGGTATCTGGCCGCCATCCGTTTCCAGTTCTCGACGAAACGGTCCTGGCACGCCGGGTCGGTGGAGATGTCCTTCCCCGAGTCTGTGGGTCCGCAAGGCTTGGAGTGCAGATCGACGACCACGTAGAGGCCGTACTTCTCACACAGGGACAACGCCGCGTCGAGCCTCTCCAACTCGCCCTCGAGCCATCGATCGTAGTCGTCCAGGTTCTCGATCTCGTCGGCGAGGCGCCAGTTGACAAGCTGCCAACGGATCACGTTGGCGTTCCAGTCCCCGCCAAACAGGCGGAGGCCGTCCTCGTCGATCCTGGGACTGACCATGGCGCCCCGCAGTCGCGGGAGATCGTGGCCACGGAAGGGCTCGCCGGTCGTCACAGGCGGCTTCGGCCTGAACGGCAGTCGCCGAACGACGATCCTGATGTCGTCGAACCACGCTCGGCCTTTCACGGCCTCAATGCCCATGTGCAGGTTGATATCCGTCGCCATGTCAGGCACCCGCACGGCAAAGGTCACGCGCTGCCAATCAAAGGTGCCGACACCGATCGCGGCCTGGGGGTACATCGTCTTGCCGTCATACTCCACCGGCAGCATGAACTTGATGCCGTTCCACGAATTGGGCTTCTTGGAGACGTCGTCCGCCTTCACCATGCAGCTCAGGTTGAGCAGGTAGCCGCGCAAGCGTTCGGCCGGAAGCAAATACTGGGCGGCGAGCGGCGTACCGGGGGCGGGAGGGTTGGCGGAGGCGATGGCGTTGGCACTCGCAAAGCCCGGCACAAGGGCAAGCCCCCCTGACCAGCCTTCGAGGGCGTCCGCGCCCTCGAAGTCCGTCTCGAACACGATGTCCCCGGCGTGGAGGACGGGGGCGTCCTGGCTCCAGGCAGCGCCCGACGTCAGACATCCCAGCACGACCCAGATGGGGCCTCTACCGGCGAAAGCTCCTCTCACTCGCTGTGCACCTCCACCTCCGTCAGCTCAATGATCCCCGCGTACTGGTCGCCCGCATGCTGGGACTTGCCCAAGAGCAGGCGCACGCAGCGCGCCTCGCGCCCGACCTCGTATGCCCACAGGTCCGGCGTGTACGCCTCGCCCTCGCTGGGCACGTCGCGCGACTCGATCACCGTATCGAAGCTATCGCCATCCGAGGAGACCTGAACGGCCACGCTCTCGGGCACGAACCAGAAGACACCGTGAATCCCGCGGAACTGCAGTCGGACCTCGCCGACCTGCGCCGCCTCTCCGAGATCGACCGTGATGTAAGCCGTCTCCTCCCGCGCCCGATCGTGGCACCAGAAGTTCTCGCCGTCGAACTGGGCGAGAATGCCGTCCACGAGCTGTGCCGAGCGATCCTTGTAGTCCGGCAGAGAGGACGAAACGCTCACCGGCCGGCCGAAGGCCAGGTTCCGCGGGTCGGCCGGATCCGGCAGGGCCGGCGGAGCGATGAACGTGTTCTGGGCGTGATAGATCCGGACGAGCTCATCGGCGAGTCGCTTCAGCGTCTCCTGCGCCTCGGGCGCCATGAAGCCCTGGGCCTTCAGCGTGTCGTCGATTGCCGCGCGAATGTACAGGATGCGCCAGCGCCACGATTTCCTCGCCCACGGAGGCAATCGCTCGTCGATCCGCCGGGCCAGCGCCCACTCCCTGTCTGCAGCCTCGAGGCTCGCGACCTGCCACCCACTCCGGCGGTGTGTCTGCTCCATGAGCCGGAACAGCCGCACGGCGTCGGTGGACACCTCAGGCGACAGGTAGTAGGACGCGTAGTCGGCGAGAATGTCGTCGGTTGGCGTGTCGGGGTCCCAGAAGAAGCGGGCGAAGTAGAACTTGTTCAGGTCCTCGTAGATGCCCTCGGAATACGGCCATCCCCCGACGATGTTGCCGCGCAGCTCGTCCGCCAGGCGCGTGCAGAATCCGGGCAGCGGGTTCGCTCCGTGCTCACCCCACGGGCCCATCTGGTACATCGAGATCTCGGGGAACGCGGCCAGCGGGTAGCGGTCGGGGTGCGGACGCTCGAGCAGGGGCTGGGGAATCCAGTCGCCGTGCGTCCCAATGACGACACCGTCGAGCCAGTCGGGCTCGTGCTCGTCCAGGTTCGTGAGCAAGCCGTCGAGCTCCCCACGCGCGTTCACCTGGTCCATCAGCCAGGTCGAGAGCCAAAGCTCGCCGCCCGGGAAGCGCTCGTGGTACAGCCGCGAGAGCTGCTCCGAGGCGCGGAGGAAGCCGTTCGCTCCCCACGGAGCGCACTCGTCACAGGCGCAGCCTCCCTGATCGTACGGCCAGCTCCAGATGAAGTCGACCTGTGTGAAAGCGTCGAGGACCTCCGCCTGCCACTTCCCGATCAGCTCGAGCGCTTCCGGCTTCGAGGGGCACAGCTCCCGACGGTAGTGGGCCGTGCCGGTGTTCGGGTCGGCGCGCAGGTGCTCGGGGCTCGAGTCGTAGCCCTCATTGGCCAGGAAGCCCAGGCCGAACTTCATGCCCAACGACCGCGCCGTCTCCCCGAAGTGCTGCAGGCGCGCGAGGTGCTCCTGGGCTGCCGGATCGTCGAAGCCCTGGAAGTGGTGCATGTCGAACCAGACGGTGAGGTGGTTTCCGCCCCACAGCGCGAGGTTTTCAATGACCCCGTCGATCTCCTCCAGAGGCGCGACATGGTAGAAGTTGCGGAAGTGGGTCGCGAAGTAGATGCCGCGAACGGGCATCCGGGGCGCGTCAGCCACGGTCGTGACGGGGATCTCGATCTCGCCCTCGTGGTAGTGGATCATGCGCAGCAGCTTGCCGGCGCCTGCGACGACTGCGCTGGGGCTCTGGCCCACGACATGCAGGGCGCCCGGGGTGTCCCCACGATCGGGGTCGGTCTGAATGTGGAAGCCATCCTCACCGAGCCGAGCCCCCTCGGGGTCCAGGTCACAGTATCTGAGGATTGCGGAGGAGCTGTCGCGCGTTCCGAGCATCAGCGTGTAGCGTCCGCCCGCAGCGACCTGCACGGGCACCGTCAGCCCGGAGCGACGTGCGATCTCCGCCGTGAGCAGCTCAGCAGCCCGGCGCTCCGCCATGGTCGCCTTCTCGCCGACGACAACGACCAACTCACCGTCGCGGATCGTCAACATCTCGACCTCCTGCGCCGCGCCCGCCCTGCACGCCACAAAGAGGAGGAACCACAAGCCGACGCACTTCTTCGCATGGGATAGCACGGTCACGGCTTCCTCTCCACGGGTGGGATGGCGGCAGGCGTGTCCTTCTCGTCGGCCGCCCGTAGTTCCTCGGCGATCGCAGGAGGGCTCGCCGCCACGAGAGGCGACCGGGACGGTGTTTTCATGCCCGACGGGCTCCCTGCGCGGTCGGGGAAGGGACGAAATCGAGGAGACCTTCCGCTGGGCGCCTGAGGCCGGCTTCGCGGCGTGGAGCCTGAGCGCCCCGTTCGCCTGGCCGCCAGGCTTGCGGACCATCCTCGCGGGACCGGTGGGTGTCGCAAAGACCACGGTCGCTTGGCACCTCAGCAAGCCCTTCCATGGCCGTGACGCCACCTCCCAAGGGCATCGAGCTCCACGCCCCGCGTGCGGCCCTCTCCTTCATCCCCAGGCGGGTGTCCCCCCGAAAAAGCCCATCCGCCCCTGAATCAGGGGCCTGAGGAGTACTTCGGCGCCAGCGCTGGCAAGCAGACATTCCCAGCATGCACACGCTGACTACTGCCTGGGAAGGCGCTCTTCACCTGGCTCGTCTGTTCTGGGAGTCTGCTTCTTACGTCACTGTGTTCCTGTGTGCTTTCTTCACCTCGCGGGGCAAGCTGGCCGCTGAAGTCGTCGCGCTGCGCAGCCAGGTTGCCGCCTGCCGTGATCGTGTTGACCGGAAGCAGGTACCGAAGCCCCGGTTCACCGCCGCCTTCCGTCTGCTGTGGGTGGTGCTCTCTCGTTTGCTGAGAGGCTGGGAAGACCTTGCCCAACTGGTGAAGCCAGCCACAGGAAGGCGGTGGCACAATCGAGGCTACCGGCTGTGGTGGCGCTGGAGATCGCGAACGAGTTTGGTTGACACCGACTCACCGGGACTGACGACGATCAGGGCGGCGGCGCTCCGCTCTTCGGCTGCGAGGAGCAGCGGATTCCGGTCGAGAGCCAGTCTGGAGGCGATCCTGCCACGGAGCACGAGCACCTTGCCGTCCAGGTCAGATGCGAGCTCCAGTTCCTTCTCGCTGCCAACGCCGGCAAACTCGGCCTCCAAATCGCACCCTTCACTGAAGGTCTGCGCGACAGCGGGCAGCCGCTCCGGGCCGCCGGCGCCGAGCAGCGTTAGCTCCGTGGACTCACACTCCCAGGCGGGACACGAGTAGTCCTGTACCTCGACTGCGACCCCGCACTCGCGCATGTGCGTCGCGATGTACCCGACGGCACGCTCGTCTCCTGCGGTGCCGCTCAGGCGCGGACCAATCTCCTCGCATAGGACGCGTGCATGGTTCCAGAGACGCTCCTGGTTGGCCTCAACGGGGCTTACTCCGAGCTGTGACATGGATGCTGCTCCTTCTCACTGCTCTCGAGTATGCCCGGATGGGCTCCTACAGCCCTGCACTCCGGCGCTCGGCGCCCACGGGTTCCCGACCGCGACGTGGATCAGATGAGCTGTCGGGCCTTACGGGCTCTCGAGGACGGCCACCCACAGGCCCGGCCCAGGGGGCGTCAGTTGCGGGAGCCCTCCGCGCAGTGTCCCTCCGTTCGTCCAGACGCTCTTCCCGACATCCAGCCATGCCAACGACACGTCGCCCTGCACGGGCGATAGGTCGATCCGGATCCGTCTGTCGGTCTCGCCGGTGAAGAAGACAGCGTACTGACTCGGCGGCTGGGCCAAGCAGTAGGCCTCGTTCGCCTGCCGGTCCGACAGCAGCTCGTTGGCGCGGGTCATGGGGAAGACATGGATCTTGTCGAGGAGCAGACGCAGGCTCCTGATGTGAGCCTGGGCTTCGGTCTCCAGCCCAAAGCCCTCGCGCAGGCCGCGCGGCCGAAACCCAGTGTGCCTGTGGAAACGGATGCTCGCCGCGCCTGCGAAGACCACGCGCCAGAACTTGGCCGCCGCTTCGTCGTCCGAGGGCGCTGATCGCTCACGCGCGAAGTCCGCGCCGGTGGGCCAGTGGAAGTGATAGCATTTCGTGTGATTGATGGGGCGGGGACCGTGCTCCAGCACCTTGGAGCGATACCAAATGAGGTTGTCGTAGTGCGACTGTCCGCCATTGCCGTTGTTCTGGGAGAGGTCGCAGAAGTTGAATGCGGGATTCACGATCGGGACGCGGATCTCAGGATTGCCCCAGTCCCGGAAGTCGGTCGTTGCATGTGGGGTCGGCTTGTGAAAGCGACGCGAGGTGCATACGTAGACGGTCCTCCCGTACACGGACTCCGCGTACTGGCGGACGAATAATGCCCAGTACGGGTCGGGCTCGAGCGAGGCGTCGCCGAT
>CBFDAZ010000189.1:0-8414 GCA_965602825.1 uncultured bacterium | reverse complement strand
TGCAGCGCCTCGCCGCCGTGGACCGTGAACGCAAGTCGGTCTCCGCTGCCCTTGCCGCCCAGGTGAGCCGAGCGGGCCGGCGGGTCTACATCGAGGCCTTCCGGCGCGGTTATCCGCACCTCTGCTCGAAGTCGCTCTTCGCGGTAGCTCTCGAGGACGATGGGCAGGGCAGCGCTCCCATCCGGCCCGAGCAAGAGGTGGCGCGGAACGTGGGCCGCCCCGGCGGGGAGGTAGTCCGTGGGATCCAGAGAGGTCACGCCGGCCTGCCTGAAACGCCACAGGGTCTCTGGCCCGAGGCAGATGCTCTGGGTGACACCCTTCCCCATCGCCTGGCTGCCCTGGATGAATAGCGAGAAGCCACAGCGGGCGATGTCGAGGAATTGCTGCTCGTGGGTGAGCTTGTGGGCGATCAGCATCGCGTTCGCGCAGCTCCAGCACGCGCCGCCGGGCGGCGTGTTCTCGTTGAACGTGGGGCACGAGGTGGCCCGGAAGCCCTGCTTCTCCGGAATCCATTCGTCGCGGACCAGCCACCTGGCAGCCCGGACGATCACGTCGTTCACCCGGGGATCTTCGGCATACTGGTTGTACAGATCGAGGGCCGTAATCAGCAACCCGCAGCACCAGGCATAGCCGCCAATAGGCTTCGGCTCGACCTTCGAGTAGCCGGCCGGGAAGCCCCAGTTGCCGGTCTCAGGGTTCTGGCGGCGGATGACATCCTCGATCATCAGCCGCGCGGCGTTCAGGTAGTAGGGATCGGCCGTAGCCTCGTAGGCGGCCATGACGCCGAAGATCGGCCATGCGGTGTCGCGCTCGGCGTGGTTGCCCACGGAGAAGCCGACGGTCATCGGCCCGGCGAGGTAGTCCGCGATCTGCAGCGCCCACTCCCTCGAACGGCGATCGCCGATCAGGAAGTAGTGGTCGAACAGACCGCGCGTCCAGACGTGCCCCCGGTTGAAGCCACCGCGCGGCATGGCGATCCCCTGCTCACCCGTGACCTCGTAGTCGCCGGTGTGGAACATGCAGTGGACGTGGACCTGGCCGACGTCGCGCTCGTTCGCGGCGTAGTGGATGCCATCGACATCGCGGTTGTGGACCACCGCCTCACAGCCGCGCTTCAGGAACTTGCGGTCCAGCGTGCGGAGGTATTCCATCAGCATGACGTGCTGGGTGTCGTACTCAACGTTGCCCCAGTTGTAGCCGCGCTCGCCCCACCAGTCGCCGAAGTTCAGCATCCCGTACTCGCCGAGTTCCTCACGGCGCTTCTGGAAGGCCTCGAAGTTCCGCTCCACGAAGTCCTCGTACTCCGCGAACTCGCCGTCGACCCGCGGGGTGATCAGGCCTGCTGCTGCGGTCTTCGCGTACCACTCGGCTTCGGCGTGGCAGGCGAGGGGGTCATAGGCCCGCATTGCCCACAAGCTCGGTGGAGGCTCCGATCCCCCGGCCAGGTAGAGGTCCATCTCATGGGTCTTGGTGACGCCGGCCCGGAAGCGGTACACACCGTCCCGGAGGTAATAGTAGAGGCGATCCGAGGTCACGGCATCAGCACCAACGTATTCCTCGCCATGCAGCGGCGGACAGAGCTGGATGTCGACCGTGTTGTTCTGGATCAGCCAGCCCTTGGGGTACTGCTCTTGCAGGTCCACGAGGTCGCACAGCAGGTTCATGCCCCGGTCGCGCAGGAGCAGGCAGTCGGCAGCGATGCCCTCGCGCGGGTCACCTCCGCGCTCATCGCCAGCCACTAGCTCGAACCGGTCATGGTGCATCTGGCGAAGCTCCATGAGCGCGGGGTGGCCGACGACTGCAACGGCGCCGTATTCCGTGCCGCCATCGGGCTTCTCGCTCGTGCCCATTGTCATCCACATCGCCTGATCGCCGTACTCCATGGGCAGGCGAATGCCCAGACGCGCGATGTCGGTAAAGCCCTGCCCGACGTTGTCGTCCCCGAACGTGTGGAGGATGCGCACCTGGCTGTGGCCCCGATAGAACATGAAGCGGACGATATACTCAAACAGACGCGTCCCATCCTCGGCGACATGATGACCGCGGAGCTTGACGACGGCGCGAACGGGCCCGTTCTCCTCGACCGTGACCTCCTCCGGCTTTCCTGCTCGGTACTCCTTGCCCGAGGCGTCCACGAGGTACAGACCGCCAGGGTCCTGGACGCCGATCAACTCCTCGTCATCGGCGAAGTCGCCGTCGCGGTTGAGATCGAGGCAGAGGCTGCGGAAGAGGTTGAACTGCTGCGCGTCGATGATGGCCTCGAGAGGGCCCGTATTGCACACGACGATGCCGTCACCCACCTCGACGATGGGTGCCGCTGGCTCGCGGCGGGAGGCGACTGACGAGCCGTAGAGCAGCCGGACCTTGGCGCTCGATTGCGCCGGGCAGTCAGCCAGGAACTGGACCTGCGCCCACTTCACCGAACCATCCGGCCAGCGGGCCATGCACTCGGCCTGGAGCGGGACCTCCTGCCCATCCTGGAGCAGGCGCAAGTTCTCAACGCTGCCGAGAGCGCCCCGGGGGAACGGGATGCCTGCCAGGAATGGCGCGCCCTCCAGCCCGCTCGTCGACGCATTCGTTACCGCGAGCGGGATTTCGTCCCGCTTCACTGAGCCTTGCAGCCGCGGAACGCGGGTGTCCAGCGTCACGACTTCGGATTGCTCTGAGCCGTCCTCAGCCGAGTCGCAGGTTGCACGGAAGTGATAGCCTCGATCAGCCTCAACAGGGATGAAGACCCGATGGTTCTGCATGCCCGGCTCGGCCTCGATGGTCTGGTTCAGGTCCTCCGTTGGCCCGTACTCGGCGCGCGAGCTACAAGGCCACGAGCTGATCCACGTCACCTCCGCCGTCGGCTCAGCGGTGTCGGGAACCATGCGGGCCGCGATGTCAGAGATGACTTCGGGCGGGTGGTAGAGCGGGTGGGATGCCTCCACAGCGACGCGCAGGACGTCGCTTCTCCCGGCCGCCTCCGCGGTCAGCCAGGGCATGTTATCGCGATCCTGCTCCCGGCCTTCGGTTGTGTTCTGCGTGAGCAATGTCCAGCGGAAGACGGACTTGTCGTCTTGCTGGTTGAGCCGGATGTCGGCGACCAGGTACAGGACGTTGGCTTCGGCGGCCGAGGTCGCCTTGACGACAGCCGGCCACTCGAACATCTGCGCGGCATCGGGGCGCAGCATCATGTCTACGCCTTGAGCCCACTCCTTGTCACGGCGGCCGGTGTTGGGGTTGTTGTCGGCATCGACGTAGAGAATCAGGGCGACCTGGCTGTGATCGACCCACGGTTCGGTGAACTCGATCTCCCACACGTACCGGTCACGAGCAGCGGCGCAGAACGAGACCTTGGTGAAGTCGCCGGCGAGGTCAACCTCCCGGCCGATGGTCTCGTCACCTTCGGCCCCGGATTTGTCGTCGTGGAGCAGCTCGAAGGTGTCGGCACGGGTGGCCTCCGTGCCCAGCCGGGCCTCAAGCTGATCGGAGAGCCCATCGCCGTCGGCGTCCTGAGCACTCACGCCAGCAGGCAACATGCAGAGGGGGATTACGAGCAGGAACGTACGCATCGGCCGCACCTCCCAGAGCATTGAGGGGACACGTGTTGCTTCAGTGGATGGAGACCGGTAGCGGTTGGCCGCGCGAGGTAGGGGCGCGATTCATCGCGCCCGCAGACGACCTGAATGCCGCCCGTAACGGCCAGCGCAGACCAGTACATTGCCCCCGTAGAGGCGCCAGAGATGGCGGCCAGGCCGTCGTGCCACGACCAACGGCGGGCGGCATCCTGCCGCCCCTACTTGGCGTAACCCAACAGCAGATCGACCCACGTGATTGATAGCGGCGGCTGGATGTCGGCGGTCTCAGTCGAGTACCTCAGCGCGATCTCGTTCTCGCCCAGCTTCCACCAACCGGCCTCCACGGGCAGCCGGTGCTCGCCGCGCTTCCACCACTCTCTCTCGAAGACGAAGGTGTCGTGGCGCTGCTTGCGGGGGTCGATGGTCGCTTCGCTCGCCCGGGCTTTCTCCTCAGCCGAATCGCCCGAGACGGTCAGCGGGCCGTTCCCGTTCACCACCACCTCCAGCTTCTCGCCGGGCTGAAGCGGGCGGACGTAGACGACCAGCGTGGCGGTTACGTCGTACCCCCCATCGCGAGCGGCGGCGATATCGTCTCCGATGCGCAGGCCAACCGTGCGCTCAGACACATGCGGCGGGCCATCAGCGGGAAGGTCGAATGTGCCGGGGCGCAGCTCGATCGGATCGACCATGTAATGCTTGTTGGCATGCAGGACCTTCTCCGGGTCGGCAAGGTCGTCGAACCAGGGGCGCTTGCGCCATTCGTCGGCCGACATGCCGAGCTGCAGCCCGTCCGCGCCCGCGCGGTGGAACATGAGCGCCTGGGCGTAGAACATCGCCTTGGTCTTCGACTTGTCGTAACGGCGCCGGCCGGTTTTCTCGTCGCTGGGGTGCTGATCTGTGGTGACGAATCCGAGCGAATGCCAGATCGTCGGGTAGACCGGCACTCCGGTTTGGTGGGAGAGCGATACGAACTCCTCGATGCGCAGGTCGAAGTAGTCCGGCGCCCGCAGGTGGGTGGGGACGATGATGTCAACGAGTCCTTCGCGCATCCAGGTCTTCCAGTCGAGGCCAAGGTCCATGTACTTCACAGTGGGGACACGAGCCATGATCTCGACGGGGCGCGCTTGCGCCTGACCGACCTCGTCGAGCGCAGCCCGCACATCGCGCATGAACTGCGTCATGATCGCCGGGTCGGGCTCCTCGAAGAACGGTGGATAGACCGCGAAGTCGAGGGCGACGCCGTCGGCGCCGGCCTCGGCGGCCTCGCGGAAGATGGCGAGCTTGAAGTCGCGGACTTCCCGGTGCCTGAAGTCGAGCTGGACGCTCTTGCCGATCCGATACTCCGGGTGCTGCTTGTTCAGATCGCCGACAAAGGCCACCCACAGCCAGTTGCCCGGATCGGCGGGGCCGTATTCGTGGTTCATCTCCAGGCGCGCGAACACGCGCAGACCCAGTTCGTGGCCCCGGTCGATCGCGACGCGCAAGGGGTCCGCGCCCTGGTGAATCAGGCCCATCACGTTCTCGTGGACATGCAGGTCCCCAGTGCGGAGAAGGTTGCGCTGCTCTTCGGTGAGGCCTTCGCCGAAGATCTGCCCGACCTTCGTATCGTAGCAGAACACACTCCCCGGCCCGAGCCCCCAGACGAGGATGTCCACGCTGCTCTCGGCCAGAGGATCGATCATCTGCTGCTGGAGATCCTGACGGCTCATCGGTGGCTCGCGGAAGAAGAAGCTGAACCCATCGTGGCGGTAGGCGATCGGCAGCTTGCGGAGCTTCTGCGCCACCCAGGTGTGTCTCGTCCCATCCGGTGAGAGTCCGAAGACCCGGCGGGCCGCAGCGACGTACTCCTTGTTGATGTCCAGCAGGCCGGCTGCGAGCGTCTCCCGGCGAGGCAGTTGCGTGTAGGAGTATCGGCCGGCGTCGGCGAGGCTGTAGTTCTGGAAACCGTTGACCTCAAGGGGATGGAAGTACATGTTCGCGCACTTCCAGGCGCGCCAGGGCCAGGTCCACTGGGCGCTGACGTCGGCCTTCACTTCATCGCTCTGACTCCGGATGATGGAGGGATTCTGCCAGAGGTCCCACACCGAGGCAGAGCTGCCGTCGCCTTTGAGGAAGTACAGCCCGCAGCGGGGATCGACATAGGCCCACTGGCCATCGACCAGAATCTCGCTGCAGATGTGGCCGCCAATGTCGTGCATGACGATACGTCCGGGCAGGCCGGCGATCTCGCAGAGGGCGACCATCAGCCGGCCGAGGCACTCGCAGAGGATCTCGGGCTTCTCGATGAGCTGCTCTTCGGTGCCGCCATAGACGTACTGCGCGAAGTCTGCGGCCGGGTCTCTCTGGTACAGGTCACGGCACAGCCGCATCAGGGCGAACATCTTGGCCCGGTCCGTCTCGCAGCCCGCCGTGGCCTTCGCGACTACCTCCTCGAGCCGGGGCCGAGAGCCGCGCTGGTACCTGACCTCTCTGGGTGTGAACGGGCCGTAGAGGAATTCGACGGTCTGCGGGCAGAGGATGACCTGCTCCCGGCGGAGCTGGAAGTCAACGCCTTTCCCGTAGTTGACGCCAAGCTGGCGGTAGTTGAGGAGATACGCTCTCTTCCGGTCCTCGCCGACGATGCGGTCGGCGGCGGCCTCTCCGGAATAGGCGCTCAGATCGTCCCACCCATTGACCTGCGGACCCGCGTAGAGTTCCGCCATGCCGTCAATCCGGGGAGCAGGTTCCGTGCGTTCCATAGCGTCGCCCCCTGCCAGTGCCAGGGCATGCAGCAGGATGCAGGTCACGGTCAGACAATGGACCATGGTCCCGGGTCGGTGAGGCGCGGGGCTGTTAAGAGAGCCCGGGCGTTTGGGGGCTGGCGCCATTGTGACTCCTCGGGCAGCTCCTCGCCAGATGATGCCCTCACCCCCGCCCTCTCGCGGTGGGCTTCGCATTACCTGCGTCTTGCGGTGTGCCTCTGGGCTGTTGAGAAAGCACGGCGCGGGCGGCATTCTGCCGCCTCTACGAAGGAGGCCAACGCTTTCTCCACCCCCGATGGAGCGCACTTGGGGCCCGTCCGGCACCACCAGACGATCCATTTGGGCCTGTAGTGGTCGACCTCAGGTTCGTGGACAATGCAGAGCCCACTGAGACGGCGCCTGGCAGGACGCGCCATCATGCACTGGGCACCGAAGCGGGCCCCCGTCCGCTACTTGTTCCCACTGGCCAGGCCGTTGTCGATCATGTAGCGGTAGCTGTCCTTGACCGCCTGGAGCATGTCCGTGGCGCAGGAGTCCAGCTCTACGATCAGCCAATCGAGCACATTCGGCTCGGCGGCATTGACGATGGCGGGGATATCAAGGACACCCTTGCCCACCGCTGTGTGGGGCTGGCGGGGCTCGATGTTCCCGTCCTTGATGTGGAGCAGCGGCGCGCGGTGCTTCAGCCGGGCCACCGTTTCCACCGGGTCGGGCCCGCCGCAGGCGACCCAATAGACGTCGAGTTGGGCAAACAGGCCCGGGACCTCCTCCAGCATCACATCCTCGGGGAGTCGCCCCTCGACTTCTTCGAATTCCTGCCAGTGGTTGTGCAGGCCGAACTCGATGCCACTGCCCGCCAGCGCGGCCACCGCCGCGTTCTGCCGCTGTGCCGCGGCGAGGACTGCCTCCATCGTGTCAACCGGCCCGCCGGGCCCGGTGACGAGGCGCGTCACGCCGAGGGTGCTGCATTCCTCGATAAGCTGCGGGGCGTTGTCGGCCGTTGGCATGGGCATGTGAGCACTGGCGACCTGCAGGCCCAGGTCGTCTACGATCTTCTTGACTTCCGCCGGCTCCATGCCGTAGAGGCCGGCGAACTCGACGCCCACGTAGCCGATGTCCGCCACCTGCTGCAGCACGCCGGCGAAATCCTCGGCTGCCGTTTCGCGCAGGCTGTAGAGCTGTAACGCAATCGGTTTCATTGCCGCGTTCTCCTTGCTCCAAGTTTGCCGCCCTGATACCGGGCGATCCATCCCGTCCGCTAGCGCTGAGAACATCTTCCTCCTCGGTCACCCGCGTCCTTCTCAGGCCGCGGGCATCCCCGCTCACGTCCGGCTGCAAGGACGACCCCTCGCAGGTGTGGAACGGGGCACGCAGCCGGCCGCGTCGATCAGACGCCAAGGGGGTAGCTGTCTTGAGACAACACACGACCGCTGGCCTGAGAGGGCCTGGGGCGTATCGCCTGGCATGCGCAATCGCCGCGCTTGCGACGGTCGCTGTCGGCTTGCACAGCCCTGTACTCGGACAGGGGCCCGTTGCGCTGGTGAACCCCGGCTTCGAGGAAGCCTGTCCGGATCGGCCCGGTATGCCGCTCGGTTGGGGGCACTACCCCGGCTCGCCGACGGATGACCGGATGCAGTTCGTCTGGGACGATCGGGAGGCCCACAGCGGCGAGCACTTGGCCTGCCTGGTGGTCGGAGGCAGTAACATCTCCTGGCTCCCGCTTGAGACGGCCACCTACGCCACGACTCTGGACAAGGCCGACATCGTGCCCAGCCGGCCAACGGCGGCTGTCGGGCACGAGTACACGCTCGCCGCATGGGTCAAGGGGGAAGGGAGCGGCGCGAAGGGCGCCGGACTGGTGCTCCGGTGGACAGATGACGACGGGTGGATCGCGCGATACGTGCGGGAGTACTTCCAGCTTAGCGGCGGTGGCTGGGAGCTCATCGCCATCTCGGCGACCGCGCCCGAGGGCGCCGAGTACGTCGTTCCCATCCTGCAGGTCAGCGGAAGCCCGGAGGAGGGGCGGCTGTGGTTTGACGACGTTAGCCTGGTCGATCGCACCGGGCTGGAATGCGAGGTGCGAAGGCCCCCCGAGCTGTGCGGCCTGCCG
>CBFDAZ010000188.1:0-8424 GCA_965602825.1 uncultured bacterium | reverse complement strand
CGGTGGTGTGACAGGGAAAGCCCGCGAGGGCCTACCTATGTCGATCGTTCGTCGTAAATAGACCGGGCTAGCGTTGGGAGACTCGCGCCCGAAGGTGGGCACGGGTAGTGCTACTCGACCTCTATCGTCAGCTTCTGCTCGCTCTTCAGGCCTCGCATGTCGGTTTCGACGATCTCGATGGTCGTAGTGCCCTTCTCGTCCGGGAGGTAGTCGAAGGCAAACGTTCCGTCGGGTGTCACGTCCACCGCCTCACCGTTGATCGAGAGGTCAGCGCCGGCCTCACCCCGGCCGCGCACCATGACTGTCTGCCCCGCGGTGACCGACTGACCGTCCTTGGGCTGAGTCACGACCAGGAGGGGTCTGGCAAAATCCGCCTCCTCGCCCCTCGCTCGCTCCTCCTTGGTAAGCTCCCTGGCGTCCATGTCCCCCTGGCTCCGGATGGCGACAGCATGTCCCTGCTCGATTCCATAGGTCTGCTCGCCTGATCGCACCTCTACGTCGCCCTCGTAGACAAGGATCTCCGTGCCGCCGTCGGGAGCGACGTTCATCGAGAACGTGGTGCCGCGCACACCGGCGGTCGCCGTTGGCGTATGTATCTCGAACTTCGAGTCCGCGGAGAGACTGCGTATGACGCGGACCCAGATGCGGCCCACATCAAGCCGGAAGAAAGAAGACGCTGCGTTGGTTCGTTTGTCAAAGCGGCACTCCAGAACCTTGAGCGTCGTGTTGGCCCCGGCCTGCAGCCGCGTTCCGTCCACCCAGTGCAGGACGGCGCTCGCGTTCTCTCCCGTTCGCACGATGGTTCCGGCGAGCACGCGAGCCTCGGTGCTCAGGGGGCGGAAATCGGCCTCGCCCGGCTCCTTAACCTCCACGGCACCACGAACCTGGCCGATGAATGTAACGCGCTGGACGACCTTCAGCGAGTTGAGGATGAGTACCGCAGAGAGGGCGCCCAGGGCGAAGACCACGATGGAGAGCACTGCCGCACGTCTCAACATGAAACATCTCCCCTCGCAAGACGGCACCCGCGTTCAGCCCAACGAGTATCCCCGTTAGCATACCACAACAGAGACCTGTCAAAACTATACCCTGGCCCCGTGCGGGCCAAACCCCGCCGACTGGCGCCAGGCGAGAGGCCCGTTCACGCAGGGCGCCGTTCGTGGTAGGATGAGGGTGTTGCTGGCAGAGGGCACCACCTCGGGCTCTGGCCACCCCAGCCGGCGGAGTGCGGGGCGCCACCAGGGCCATGGGAGCGGCGACCATGTTGCGCGGCCTGTTCGCCAGTCGTCACAAGCGCCGCTGTTTCATTGCATCTCTGGTCATCACCCTGGGCATCGTCCTGGCATACCTGCCGTGGGTCCAGATGAATGTGCCGGGAGCTTCCCTTCTGATGACGCTGGAGATGAAGCTGATCGACTGGCGCTTCCAGCAGCGCGGCAAGCTGTCGCCTCCCGAAGACGTCGTCATCGCGGCGGTGGATGAGGATACCGTTCGCCGCCAGGGCCGTTGGCCGTGGCCAAGGCGGAAGATGGCCAGGGTGATCCGCAAGCTGAAGGAATCCAGAGCGCGCGCGATTGTGTTCGACATCTTCTACGCGGAACCCGACCGATCTTCGGCAGATGGGGAACAATCGGACCGGGAGTTGATCGACGCGACCCGGGAAGCCGGGAATGTCTTCCATGCCTGGTTCGGAGAGACCCAGAGCGCCAACCGCACCACGGCGCAGCAAGGGCTCATGGACGCCATGGCCGAGCGGCTGTGGCCCGTCAGGGTGGAGGCCAGCCGCGGCCACCAGCTCCTCGAATACGCCGGCGTGACGCCGCCGCTGGCCGAGTTGACGCGAGCCGCCAAGGGGATCGGGTACGCCGACCTTCGCGATTCGTGTGACGGCGTCTTCCGGTTCTACGACCTGATGGCGACCTACGAGGGCTGCACCTATCCGTCGTTGGCCCTCGCGGTCGCCGCGAGCGACCTGGGGATCGATCCCGCAGAGATCGTTGTCATTCCCGGCATCGAGATACGCCTGGGGGACCAGGGAACACTGCCGCTCGTTGCGGACGGGGCGATGCTGCTCAAGTTCTACGGCGCCGACCAGACGATCCCACGGGTATCGGTGGACGATATCTTGTCCGATCGGGTCGAGGCCCGGGAGATCGCGGGCAAGATCGTTGTTGTCGGTGCGACGGCAAAGGGCGTTTACGAGCTGCGGCCGTCCCCGTTTGGCGCGGTGTTCTACGGGGTGGAAATGCAGGCCACGGCGATCGCCAACCTGCTCGACAAACAGGGCTTCCGATCCTCCGACCTCATCACCGATCTGGCCATAACCCTCTGCTTTGGCCTTCTCGCTGGGCTCGCCCTCACGCTGTGGCGCCCGGCGACCGGATCGGTACTGAGCCTTGGGCTCTTCGTGGGGTATAACTCACTGTGTGCCGTCGCGTTCAATCGAGCGGCGTACCTGTTGCCGATGGCGGCGCCCAACGTGGCTCTGGTCGTGTGCGCCCTGGCCATCCTGGCCTACCGGCTGTCCACGGAGGAGTTGCGCCGCAGTCGCATCACGCAGACGTTTGGGCTGTTCGTGCCGCCCGAGGTGGTCCGGCAGCTTACGGCCGAAGACGCGAATGTGGAGCGGCTCGAGGCGGAGCGCCGGGAGATCACTGTCCTGTTCTCTGACATCCGCGACTTCACGGCGTACGCGGAGCAACGGCAAGCCGAGGATGTTGTCGCCCTGCTGAATCGGTATCTGTCGCTGATGCACGAGGTGATCTGGCGGTTTGGCGGTACTGTCGACAAGTACATGGGCGACGGCCTCATGGCCTTCTTCGGAGCGCCCACATACCAGGAGGACCACTACGAGCGCGCGGCGCTGGCCGCCATCGAGATGCAGCGACAGATCACGCTGCACCGGGATGAGTGGGCGTCGTTTGGGATGGAGAACCTGAGGGCGGGCATCGGCCTGCACAGTGGCGAAGCGGTGGTCGGCTATGCCGGATCCCAGGGCCGCATGCAGTACACGTGCATCGGCCACGTCGTGAACCTCGCTTCGCGGCTCGAGGAGCTGACCCGAGAGCACAACGCGCAGATACTGATCTCGGAGGGACTCTACGAGCATGTGGCAGACGTCGTCGAGGCGGAGCCGATAGGCCGCGCGCGAATCCGAGGTCTGGTGCGCGAAGTGCTGGTCTTCATGGTGACAGGGAAGAGGGATGGGACGCCGGGCGAAGACGAACCCAGAGCGCAGGAGAGCACAGGATGACCGCTTCCACTGGCCCGGGATCGGGCACATCGGGCGCGGTTGAGGCCGACGGGGCCCCCGCGAGAGTCACGGCAGAGAAACAGGGCCGGACCGCTGACGATCTCAGGCGCGTGAGCCACGCCCTGGCGGTTCGGGCCAAGGCCTTTGAGGCAGCGGTCACACTGCTGACCGATAGCTGGGCTCCCCGTGGCTCGCCGGAGGCCACCGCCGAGATACTGCTGCAGGCCGTGGATGCCGGGGGCTGCTGCCTCTTTGAGATCGGTCCCGATGGCGAGACGCTCATGCCGTTGTTCATCATCGGCGATTCCTCACGATCCGAGGGAACAGCGGCGCCACTCGATTCCCCCCCTGGCCGCGTCGCAACAACGGGCAAGCCACTCCTTGTCGACGCGACCCTGACCTCCCAGGGGAAGATCACAGCCCCCGAGACAGCGCCCTCCGGCCCGCCGCAGAGCTCCCTGTGTGTGCCGGTCCGGTTGCCCGGGGGCCGACAGGGCGTCCTGGAGATTGTCAACAAGCGGGCCATGAGCGGCTTCAACAGCGACGACCTCTACACCGCCACCGGGATCGTGCCCGCACTCACGGTCGCCCTGCAGATCAAGAGACACTGGAAAACGCGGCAACGCGACGTGCAGGAGTTGCAGGCACTGGCCAGCATCGGTGAGCGCCTCGCCGAAGGTGAAGACCTGGAGGGAATGCTGGCCGAAGTGATCGGCCTCGCTCAACAGGTCATCGGAGCCGAGGCGAGCGCCTGTCTGCTGCTCGACGAAACCTCCGAGAACCTGGTGTTCAAGGTGGCGCACGGCAAGTGCGCCGCACTGCTTCGGCAGCATCGGGTGCCCCTGGGGGAGGGAATCGCGGGCTGGGTCGTCGCGGAAGGCCGATTGGCCCTCGTCCCCGACGCCTCCGTGGACCCACGATTCGACGGCCGGATCGCCCAGGCCGTCGGCTTCCCGGTGAGGGATCTGCTCTGTGTGCCGCTCAAGGCCGGCGAGGAGGTCTTGGGCGTTCTCGAACTGGTCAACTCCACCCGGGCGGGCGGCTTCGAGAGAAGAGATGCCGACCTGCTCTCTGCCATCGCCGGGCAGTGCGCCTCCACGGTCAGCCACTGGCTGCGCCTGGAGCGCGTGAACCGAGGGTTGATCGCCACTGTGGAATGCCTGGCTCGAGGCTGCGACCCCCCCGGCCGCGCGCCTCAGTGCCATCCGCAGACAGTTCTGCCTGTCGCGCGGTCGGTGTGCCGGCAGCTCGGGCTCTCGGAAGATGAGGAGGTCGTTGTTGCTCTTACCGTGCTGCTGCACGACGTTGGCAAGACAGGTCTGGAGAACGAGCTGCACCACCAGCCACGCAGACTGACCGAGCGCGAGAGGGCCGTCGTCAGGGCTCACCCGGTCGTGGGTGCGCTCTTCCTGGAGTCGCTTGAGGCCTCGCGTATGAGGAATGTCGTGGCAGCCGTCAGGCACCACCATGAGTGGGTGGACGGTCGTGGATACCCCGACGGCCTCAAGGGCGATCGGATACCCCTGGCCAGCCGAGTGGTCGCGGTGGTTCACGCCTTCTGCGCGATGACGGAGGGCCGCTCGTACCAGCCTGCGAGGACCCACGAGGAAGCCATCGCAGAGCTGCGCCGCTGGGCGGGCACCCAGTTCGACGCGGAGGTTGTGGAGGCCCTCGTTGCCGCCACGGCGGAGTTCGCTATCGGGTCCGCCCTCGCAGCCCCCGGCCAGCCGGCGTGATGCGCCGCCTACGAGGAGGCCTGGCTGTCGGCGCCGAATGCCACCGCTCGGTTGTCACAGCCAACTACATGGGTCCCTTGACTCGCCTGCTGAGCCCGTGGCAGCAGGTGTAGGCGGAGCAGGTTTGGGGAAGAATCCTCGGAGCACTGCCGACCCATGACTGTGATCTCGGAGCCGAAAGTCTTGGAATACGATCTCCGCGACAAGATAGACGACCAGTTCAAGGTCGTCGAGAAGCATCGCGGCGGGATGAGCATCCTGTACGTGGTTGTTGACGAGTTCTCCCAGAAGCGGTTCGCGGTCAAGACCCTGAAGGAAGAGGGGCTCGAAGACCGCGCAATGGTCAACCGGTTCGCCGCGGAGGCGCGGACCTGGATGAACATCCCGTATCACGAGAACATCGTCCAGGCCATCATCTGCCGCCAGCTCGACGCGCAACCCTTCCTGTTTCTCGAGTACATCGAGGGCACCGATCTGCAGACCCTTCTGGATGCGGAGTGCCCTCTGGCGGTTCCGCAGGTGCTCGCCTACGGCATCCAGTTCTGCCGTGGGATGGCGCACGTCCACTCCAGCGCCGCGCCCGGCTCGAACCACGGCATTGTGCACCGTGACATCAAGCCGGGCAATCTGATGATCACCCGGAGCGGGGCCGTGAAGATCACCGACTTCGGGCTCGCGAAGGCGTACGGGACGAGCACGCGTCTGACCCCTTCGGCTACGGGGATGGGTACCTACGCATACATGCCCCCGGAGCAGTTCGTCGATGCCGGGTCGGCCGACCGGACCAGTGACATCTACTCCTTTGGTGTCTTGCTGTACCAGGCGCTGACGGGGATGCTGCCCTTTGGCGGGCAGAATCTCCCCGCGCTGATGCACGCCATCTTGAACAAGCGAGCGATGCCCCCGCGAGACCGCAACGCTCATGTTCCCGAGCGGCTGGACGCGGTCATCATGAAGTGCCTGGCGAAGCGGCGCGATGATCGCTACCAGCACTTCGATCGGGTAGGGGACGAGCTGGCGGCCATCGTGGCCGAGTTGCCGCCGGGGTTGGCGCGGCACGCCTGCGCGAAGTGCGGCTTCCTGACACAGCGGAAGTACCCGACGTGCCACGTATGCTCGGGGGAGATGCAGCCCCTGGACGGGGCCCGGAGGGTGGGACAGGATGCCGAGCTGTTCGCAGCAGTGACAGTGGACGCCAATGGGGAAGTGACGGAGCCGACGCCCGAGGCCGCTGACGGCGTCGAGCCCCCGCCTGCGGCCGACGCAGACGCCGAGGTGCAGTATGCGGAAGGGGTGCGACTGCGGGAGCAGGGCGAAGTACGGGAAGCCCTGGCCAAGCTTCGGGCGGCGCACGAAGCTGACCCGGCCTCGGCCGTGATCCGCGCAGCGCTCGACGAGGTGGCGCTTGCGTACGCCCACTCCAAGCGGAAGAAATCGGCCGAGGGGCAGAGCTACAACTGGCCGATGTTCCGCTGCTCGGTGGTCAGAACGGGCTACACGCCCGAGCATGTCCTCCCGCCGCTCGGGCAGCGGTGGCAGTGCCGCGTGGGGAAGTGGGTCTTCGCTGCGCCGGCCATTGCCAACTCCATCGTCTACGTTGGGGCGCGGGAGGATCAGCCCGGCAAATACGGACGGTTCTGCGCCATCGACCGGCGTGGGAATATCATCTGGGACATCTACGCGGGCTACGAGGTCAACTCCTCACCGGCAGTGGTCGAGGGATCGCGCGTATTCGTGGGCATCGAGAGGCGCCTGCATTGCCTCGACGCCGACACCGGCCGGAGCCTCTGGGAGTTCCCGACCCAGGACATCGTCCAGAGCTCGCCGGCAGTCTGGCGCGGCGCCGTATTCGTGGGCTCCCGGGACGGTAACCTGTATGCTGTCGATTCCGAGTCCGGGAGGCCGATCTGGTCGTTTCCGACCGAGCTTGGCATCCTGTCCTCGCCGACCGTCTGGAAGGACTCGGTCTTCATTGGCTCCCGCGACCACCGCGTGTATGCCGTGGATGCCGCCGACGGCCACAAGCAGTGGGACTTCATGACCGGCGACGAGGTCGTATCGACCCCCGCTCATGCAAGCGGCAACCTGGTCGTCGGGTCGGTGGATCACCGGGTCTATTGCCTCGATGCCTCGACGGGTGGGAAGCGCTGGGAGTTCCGGACAGCCGGCCCAGTGGAATCGTCGCCGGCGATCGCGGGGGATCTCGTCTACATTGGCTCGCGCGATCGCCGCATCTACGCGCTGGATTTGGCATCGGGCGAAGTGCGCTGGCTGTTTGAGACCGGAGACTGGGTCCAGTCAAGCCCGGTCGTGTCGGGCGGGGTCGTCTACTGCGGTTCGCACGATGGGATGTTGTACGCGCTCGAGGCAGAGACGGGTGCCCAGATCTGGCAGTGGGAACTCGGCGCCGAAGTGCGTTCTTCCCCCGCCGTCGGCAGCGGCACCGTCGTCGTCGGCTGCAACGACGGGCGCGTCTACTGCTTCAGTGAGCGTTAGCGCGGGAGTCGCGCTTGCCCTCTGTGTCCCTCCTTTCGGAAAGGTCCCGGCCATCCCAACTGCGTGAAGACGGTGTGTAAGGCGGAAGCTGCCGCCGCCCGAGGCTTAGTGGGCAGGGCCTTTGCCCTCGCCGCGAGAAGAACTCCACTCGCCCTACTGGTCGAGACCGGCAGCAAAGGAGCACGACATGGCCCGCTGGGATGTCATCGTCGCGGGCGGCGGGACCGCCGGAGCGTGCGCGGCGATCGCCGCTGCTCGACACGGCGCCCGGACGCTCGTCCTGGAACAGCACGGCTTCCTCGGGGGCAGCCAATCGGGGGCGCTGGTCGTACCGATCATGAGCTTCTCGACGGGCGATGAGGTGCTGATCCGTGGGTTGCACGAGGAGATCATCTCTCGATGCGAAGCCCATGGCCCGGGCCAGGATGGCGTGTGGTTCGATCCCGAGACGGTGAAGTTCGTCCTCGAGCAGATGGCGCTCGAGGCCCACTGCGAGCTGATGTATCACACCTTCACCGCCGAGCCGATCCTGGACGGCTCCGCCATCACGGGCGTCTACACCTGGAGCAAATCGGGCCGGCGGCCGTTCTTCGCGCAGCAGATCGTGGACTGCTCCGGTGATGCGGACGTTGCGTTTCGCGCCGGGGTGCCGTGCGAGTCCGGTCGGCCCGATGATGGCATGAACCAACCGGCGTCGCTGCGCTTCATTCTGGGCAACGTTGACATCCAGGCGGTAGCCGACTTCATGGTGGAGAAGGGCGGAAGCCCCCAGTCGCAGCCCAAAGTGACCTTCGGTTTCTCGCGCGGGCTGGAAGGCGAGTCGCCGCTGGAGCAGATCGTCGACCAGGCGGAGGCCGATGGCGTCTTCTCTCCGGAAGAGGGCGGCTACGTGCAGGCCTTCAGCATCCCGGGGCGGCCGGGAGAGATGGCCTTCAACTG
>CBFDAZ010000187.1:0-8447 GCA_965602825.1 uncultured bacterium | reverse complement strand
GGGTAGATGTCGATGAGCTCGACCGGTCGCTTGCACACGCTCCCCGCCCGGGCGACGCCGGGCGCCGCAATGATGAACGGGACGCGGGCCGCATTCTCAAACAGCGTGTGCTTGCGCCACACGAAGTGCTCCCCCATGTGCATCCCGTGGTCGCCCCACAGGCAGACGATGGTGTTCTCCTCGCGGCCGGACTCCCTCAGCCCATCCATCAGGATGCCGACGCAGGCGTCGATGTACGAGATACAGGCGTAATAGGCGGCGATGGCCTGGCGCTTTTCACCCTCGGTCAGCCAGCCTTCGTCCGCGGTGTTGAAGTGCCCGTACTTGAATGGAACGTCGTCGAGATCGTGCTCGGGGTTCTGGGGCAAGGTGACCTGCTCGGGCGGGTACAGGTCGAAGTGCCTGTCGGGAGCGCGGAGCGGATAGTGGGGCGCGTGGAAGCCCACCGCCATGTAGAGCGGCCTCTCGCGGGGGCCCTTGAGCTTCTCAGCGACTGCCTGGGCGATCGCGCCGTCCCGCTGTTCGATGTCGGTCAGGCCCGTCGGGCCCCAGTTGAGGCTGCGGGCGATGTAGTCCTCTTCCTTCATCCACTCGGGCCTGGGCGCGGCGGGACGGATCGGCGGCTTCGTGGCGCCTTTGCCCGGGGCTTTGAGCCTGGTCTGCCACATCCGGTTCTCCCGCTCAGTGGCCTCCTCGGTTGCGTCATTGAAGTACCGGACGCCGTGGTGGATCTTGCCGCAGATGGCTGTCTCGTAGCCGCTGTCGCGGAAGAACTCGGGGAGGGCCTTCATGCCCTCGGGGATCCGGCGCCGCCAATCGATGCTGTTCCCGTGGACGCCGGTCGTCTCGGGCCGGAGCGCCGTCGCCACCGAGGCCCGCGACGGGTTGCAGACCGCTGTCTGGCAGTAGGCTCTGTCGAGCAGCACCCCGCGAGCGGCCAGCGCATCGATGTTCGGGGTCTTCACGATCGGATGCCCATAGCAGCTCATGAGTGGCGCGATGTCCTCGATGGCGATGAATAGGACATCACGGCCGTCCGCGGTGCTCTGGTCCTGAGCCCTCGCGATGCTGTGTGGTGAGAGCTTCATGGCACCCAGAGCTGCCGCCGCACCCTTCAGGAAGCCGCGACGGCTGACAGGCCGACTGCCGATCCGGGCAGAACTCCGGTTGAGGGGGGCCATGGTTCCACACTCCTTGCGACCCGGCGGTCTGGGCGCTGACCACGTCAGCTTCGTTGCCACTCGCGCGAGAACCTGCTCCCACTTCGGTGCGCTCACCCGAGGCCTTCCGAGGCCCAACGCCGAACCGTCCAGCCCAAGCGCCGGTCTCGGGCCGGACATAGGCAGACCTTCCGCCATGCGAGGAGATGCCGATGAGACGCGTCCGCTCGATCTGTCCGCTAGTGGTGGCTCTGAGCGCGCTCGTGGGCGGCGCAGGCGTGGCCGGCCTGCCGGCCTTCCCCGGCGCGGAGGGATTTGGGGCCGATACGCCCGGCGGGCGCGGCGGCAAGGTCCTGTTTGTCACCACCCTTGACGACTACGATCCGGAGACCGAGCCGCCCATCCCCGGCAGCCTGCGTGCCGCCTGCACAACCGTGGGAAGGCGGATCGTCATCTTCTGCGTTTCCGGAACGATCGTACTGAAGGACAAGCTGGTCGTCGCCGAGCCCTTCATCACCATCGCCGGCCAGAGCGCGCCGGGGGACGGGATCTGCCTGAGGAACTGCTCGATGGCCATCGGGGATGCGGAGCACCCGGTCCGCGACGTCATCGTCCGGCATCTGAGGGTTCGGCCGGGCCCGGACGGGCCGCAGCACTACAACGAGGTCGATGCGATCTCCGTCGAGCACGCTAACAACGTCATCCTCGACCACTGCTCCTTGAGTTGGGACGTGGATGAGACGCTGACGATCAAGGGCGCCTGGTGGAACACCCACGGGAAGGAGTACTACCAGGAGACGCACGACATTACCGTCCAGCACTGCATCATGTCAGAGAGCCTCAGCCGGAGCCGCCACCAGGCCCACGTGGATCCGGGCCAAATCGGCGAGCACAGCAAGTCCACGATGATCGATGCGGGAGCCAACCGCGTCAGCCTGCACCACAACCTGATTGTGCACAACAGCATGCGCAATCCGCTTTTCCCGTGCGAGTACGACGACCCGATCATCATCGACTTCGTCAACAACGTCGTCTTCAACTTCGGTGTCGCTGCGGGTCACAGTCACAAGAAGACGAACCAGAGCGTGGACCTGAACTTCGTCGGCAACTACTACGTCAGGGGTCCGGACAGCAGCGAGATTCCGAGTCTGCGCCTGCTCGTCGATACCCGCGTCTATGCGCGAGGCAATATCGGCCCCGTGCGGACGTCGCTCGATCTAGACGAGTACGCGGGTATCGTCTGGGAGGGTCCGCGCGAGCGAGAGGGGCTGAAGGCGGCCGAGCGGTTCGACGTTGCGCCGGCGGTCACGACTCTCCCGCACGATGAGGCGTATCGCCTGATCGTCGCGGCGGCCGGCGCGACGTTGCCGAAGCGGGACGCGGTCGACGAGCGGCTGATCCGGGAGCTGGAGACCCGTACCGGTCGCATCATCGACCATCCGTCGGAGGTTGGCGGATGGCCGGAGCTGAAGTCCGCGCCGCCCCCCGAGGATTCCGACGAAGACGGAATGCCCGACGAGTGGGAGGCGCGGTACGGTCTCAATCCCGGCGACCCCCGAGACAACAGCGGCGACAGGGACGGCGATGGCTACACCAACATCGAAGAATGGCTCAACGCCACGGACCCAACGGCGGCCTGAGCACCGCCAACAGAGCAAAGGAGCTCCAGGATGGGAATGACGAGCATTGAGCGCTTCATCAATGTCCTCGACCGCAAGCCGGTCGACCAGACCCCCATCGCGGTCAGCCCCTGGGGCGCAACGGTGCAGCGATGGCGGAAGGAGGGGCACATCGGGGAGAGCGAGGACGTGGCCGAGCACTTCGGTCAGGACATCCGCACTGGCGGCTGGCTTAACTCCGTCGCCGACCTCGACCACCAGGCGGTCGTCATCGAGGAGACCGAAGAGACCATCCTGAGGCTCGACGGCAACGGTGCCCAGCTCCGCCAACACAAGCTCCACGACAGCACGCCGGAGCACATCGACTTCACGGTCAAGGACCGCGCTACCTGGGAGGAGTTCGCCAGACCCCGCCTGACGGGTGTCGATCGGCGGCGTATCGCATTTGAGGGCTACCGAAACGCGAAAGCCTTCGCCGCCCAGAAGCAGCGCTACTTCTGTTGGGGCGGTGTGGCACCGTTCGAGCAGATGCACCCAATCTGCGGGCATGAATACATGCTGATTGGCATGGCGCTCGATCCTGACTGGGTGAAGGACATGGTGCAGACGTACGCGAGTCTGACGATCGACCATCTGGAGGTGCTCTTCGCGGAGGAAGGCGCGCCCGACGGCCTCTTCTTCTACGAGGACATGGGCTTCAAGCACCGTCCCTTCATGTCGCCGGCGATGTACGAGGCGATCGTGATGCCCGGCCACAAGCGGCTGTTTGACTTCGCCCACTCGCTGGGCTGCAAGGTCATCGTGCATTCGTGCGGATACGTCGAGCCGCTGGTACCCGGCCTGATTGAGGCGGGCATGGACTGCCTGCAGGCGATGGAGGTCAAGGCGGGCATGGACATGCCGAAGCTGTTCGAGAGGTTTGGCGACCGGATCTCGTTCTATGGTGGGGTGGACGTTCGCTGCCTGATCGGCAACGACCGGGCGGAGATCGATGAGGAGATGGACCGCAAGATCCTGCCTGTGGTCACGAACGGTGGGGGATACGTGCTGCACTCCGACCACTCAGAGCCTCCGGAGATCGACTACGAGACGATGATGTACTTCGTCGAGCGAGGCCGGAGCCTGGGGAGGAACGGGAACTGAGGGCGGGAACGCGCGGAACGCGTCGGAGCTGGAGCTCCGACCTACGGAACGGCAGTGCGGATGCGGGAGATGCTTCGACGCAGCCAGGAGGCTCTCAAGGCCTTGCGGCTCGGGCCTCGCGCCGCGGAGGCCTGGGAAGGCAAGGTCAAGCCCGCTCTGGGGCGCTGTGCGCGGAGTCGCCGCCTCAAGCGAGTGCTGGCCGTCGGTGTGCTCGCCGCGGCGGGCAGCATGGGATGGCTGTATGTGACCATCCGCCGCGCGGCGGCCGTGCAGCCGACGAAGCCGGCGGACGCCATCATCGTCCTGGGTGCGGGCTCCCTTCGCGCCGTGGGCCTGCCGAGACACGTCTACCGCGCCCGGCTCCTGTACGCGCGAGACCTCTACGAGCGGGGCATGGCACCCAACATCATCGTGACCGAGCAGTCGCCGGCGGCCGAGATCGCCCGGGATTACTTGGTGAAGGTCGGCGTACCTGAAGAGGCCGTGAGATTCGAGAACCGCAGCACAACCACGTGGGAGAACCTGTCGTACGCGCGGGACGTCATGCGTGATGAGGGCTGGCAGACGGCCATCGTCGTCAGCTGCGGCTTCCACATGTTCCGGTCACTGAAGATGTCCGAAGAACTCGGCCTCTCCGCCCAGGGCGCCGCCACGCCTTACAGCCACATCGAGAAGGACAGCCGCAAGCGCATCAGATTCACGCTCCGCGAGTGCGAGATGTACCTGGCGCACCTGCTGAGCGGGAGGTAGGCGAGCCATACGCCTCTGTCACTCCACCCACTCCACGCTCTTGAATTGCCGGGGGATCGTGCGCCGGAACTCGTGGGCCGGGTGGCCGATGATGACGCTGACCACACACTCGTTGTGCTCGGGGATCTTCAGGCGCGTGCGGAGTTCCTTGCTGTTCTCGATCCCGGGAGCAACGATGCCCAGTATGGTGGTGCCGAGGCCGAACGAGTGCGCCGCGAGCATCGCATAGGTACAGGCGACCAGGCAGTCCGCCTTGGGCGCCAGGCTGCGCCGGTCGGCGTGAAACAGCAGCATCGCCGGCGCGCCCCACATGAAGTGGTCGGCGCCCGCCTTCCGGTACGCCTCGCACATGGGGGCAATCAAGGGTCCGAGATGCTCCACGAGAGCATTGAACTGCTCGGCGCCCATCGCGCGGCGGAAGAAGAAGCGGCCGATGGCGGTGTTCAGTTGCCGATCGAACTGCTCGTATGTCGCGGCAAGGTCTGGCAGCAAGGCTTCGAGCTGATCCCGGCTTGAGAAGACAGTCACCTCGACCGCGGTCGGCGGCACGCCCATGGGCGCCGTCGCGGCCATCTCGACGATGCGCTCGAGTGTCTCGCGGTCCACCGGCTCGTCCGTGAAGCGGCGGACCGAGCGGCGCGTCGCCAGGAACTCGGCGAAGGCCTTCGCGTCAAAGGCAACCTCGGGCAGATCTCCGAACTGCTTGTAGTCGAAGCCGGGCACGGTGACGGCCTGCGTGGGACACATGGCCATGCAATGCCCGCATTCTATGCACAGGCGAACTGCAGCGGGATCTGGCTCGACGCCCGAATCGGTCTGGCGGAAGATCCTGGCCGGGCAAGTCTCAATACACTGACCGCACTTGATGCAGACTTCGGGGTCTATCGTGGGGGGCATTGAGGATTGTCTCCTGATCAAGGGCATTGTCGATCCAGAGATCTGAACCACGCAGCGGACGGCCTAACGGCGTCGGGTCTGGAGACCCGACCTACTCAACAACCAAGACTCCGTGGATGTGCAGCTTGGATAGGCGAACGGTGAGCATTCCCTGGCTCCACGACCACTTCGGGCGACCGCCGGTCGGCACCCAACGGACGCGCCTTGGTTTCTTCGGGACGCGCATTTGCACCTCGATCGGCGCGACAGGCGGTATGACATCGTTGCTCAGGAAGCGGTCGGCTCGCTGGGCTTCGGCGAGGTTGAGCAGGTGCAGGCACAGCCGGCCGTCGGCGGTCCGACGCAGGGCGATGTCCACGTAAGGCGGCGCGTCCACGGTGACCGCCGGACTCGGGAACAGCTTCGTTACGATGTCGCCGATGAAGCTCCGCAAGGCGAAATGGTGGCTGCGGAAGTAGGCCAGCGCAACTGGGCCATAGACTACGCCGATGCGACCTTTGCCGGACCTCGCGATCGTCGCGGCGACCTCGCCGCCGCTCCGGGTGTCCCGAGTCGGGTAGCGGAAGCCCACAGCCTTCGCCTTCGTCGGCTTTACCTTCTGCCAGAGACCGTTGAGGCTCGTAAGGCCAGCGGATGACTTGAGCTCGGCATCCACCTGCTCCGGCTCGCCCTCGAAGCGTACGCCCAAGGCACGCTTGAACAGCCGCGCGCACTTCTCACCCAGGAGCAGTAACGCCCCGCCGTCGCGGACGTACTTCCGGAGCGCCCGCCGGAAGCTCTCGGCCAGCTTGTAGGAATCGGGGATCACCACCAGGGGGAACTCGGCCAGACGCGGCTGCAGTTGGTGCTCGGCCAGGATGTCCACCGAGTAGTGCAGCTCCAGCAGCGCGTGCAGGGCGCCCTCCAACTCCTCCACGCAACCGTACGGCGTGAAGACGGCATCGGATCGATCGAACTGCGTCTCGGTCGAGAGCAGCAGCGCGACCTGCGGGACGGACGTGCTCCGGTGGCTGACCTCCTGCCGGGCCCGGCAGAAGTCGGCGACCGGGCCGCTAGTCTAGATTATCTCGTAGGCCCCCTGGCCCGACCGGGGGGGCGGGTAGTATATCTGGAAGCCCCCGCCCTGCATCAGCACGACCGAGGCCTCCTGCTGCAGGTGCTCGGCGGGCTTGAGGCTCTTGCCGAGGTCCCCGTGCCAGTTGAAGCCCCAGGCCATCAAGTCCCACGGCATGCCCGTGTTCGCCAAGTAGCGCGCCTCGACGCGGGCACGATCGACGGAGACGGTGGGCGAGTAGTCGCCGGACAGATAGTCCACCTTCGCTGCCACCGGCTTCGGCGCGAAGGTGGTGTACATCCAGTTGCTGGCGAGCTGCAGATCGGGCCGGAACTCGTGCAGCGCATCGATCCAGTGGCACAGGTACTTCTCGAACTGCCGCCGATGGAACATCTTCCATTCGAGCCAGCGGGGGTCGAAGCTGTCCCTTGGCGCATCGTCGTAGCCGGTCTCCGCCTTCCACGCCTCAAGCGCCGCGGGCGACCAGTCAAGCTGCGCGCCCCAGCACTCGCCATCGGCCCAGACGCCGTCCAGCTCGTAGTCGCCGAACACCTCCTTGAGCTGCGGGATCAGCAGCTCATCCACATACGGCCCGAAGGTGCTCGTCATCCGGTCATCGCGCTCACCCTCGGCATCGACCCGGGCCCATTCGGGGTGGTGCTTGACCGCCTCGTTGTTCCACACAGCGGAGTAGTGGATGTAGAGGCCCACGCCGTGCTTGCGCGTGACCTTGCGCCAGATTGCCAGCGCATCCTGGACGATCCCCGGCGAGGCCCAGCCGACCTTCGTCGGGTAGCCGGTCAGACCGCGATGGCCCTTGCAGTCATACTGCACGAAGTCCGGCCTCACGCGCCGGAGGAGCTTGCCGATATTGCGCTCTGACGTATCGGCGCCGAGCGACGTGTCCGTGTCACTGGGGTGCAGATCGAAGTGGAGGCCGAAGAAGGCGTTGCGGCGAGGGATCGCGTCAGATGGCTTGCTCGGACTCATGGTATCTGTCTCCCCTTGTGGTCAGTGGTGCGAGGAGCCGAACGGCGTCAGGCCGAAAGGTCCGCTCCTGTGTCGCCTGCTGGCGGCTGGTGCTCAAGGCCCAGATGCATCGTGGGCGCAGCGCGCTTGGTACCCCCGAGGGGTCGCGGCAGCCGTCAGCCGGCCGAGGTCCCCGGAGGCTGCGCTATAGATGGTAGTCGCACCTTCGTAAAAGCCCCCAAAGGGGGCGATAGAAGATAGCCCATGGCGTCAGCCATGGGGAAGCAGGGCCCCAAAAAGGGTGTTGAGCCCTGAAAGGGCGACAGTCCATTTGCCGTCGCCTCCGAAGAGACCAGGCTGCTCATCGCCAGAGATACCGCGCGTCGTATTCGACTCCATGGGCCTCAAGGAGCCGGACCAGCTCTTCGCCAAACGTCCGGTCCCGGTGGTGGTCCTCTTGTTCCCGCACATACCGCAGCACCGTGTCACGCTCCTGGTGACTCACGGTGAAGGCTGCGTACCCGGTCTGCCATCCGAAGCCAACCTCCGGCCATGTCTGGCGGACCCACTTTGATGAGTTGGCCTTGATCGTGCGCACAGCGGCAGACAGGGAGAGCGTGGCAGGCAGCACCATCAGAAGATGCACATGATCCGACGACCCGCCAATCGCCAGAGCGTCTCCGCCCAAGCCCCCGACGATGCCTCCCAGGTAGGGGAACAGACGGCACGCGATCTCCTCGGTGATGCACGGTGTGCGATTCTTGGTGCTGAAGACCAGGTGATAGAGCAGGTCCGTGTGGGCCATCTCTCCAACCCCCCTCTGCCTTACCCGGCACCCTCGGCTCACGCCGCGGG
>CBFDAZ010000186.1:0-8473 GCA_965602825.1 uncultured bacterium | reverse complement strand
GCGATACTCGGTTGATCGACAACGTCATCGTCCGGAAGGAACGCGCCAGATGATGCGGGTTGTCGCCAAGTCGAAGCTCCACGGTCTACGCATTACGGACACGAACCTGAACTACGGAGGCAGCATCAGGCTCGATACGGAGCTACTGACTGCGGCGGACATCCCGCAGCGCGAATGGGTGAGGTCGGGGACAGGGTCCACGTGATGGCCTATGCTCTGGCGAATGCAGACGAGGACATCCGTGGGCTTCCCCGCACCGTTCATGTGGACGAGCAGAACCGGCTCGGACGGTAGACGTTTATCCCTGGGAACGGAGACCATCCAAGGCAGATGACCGCCCCGGGCTGGCTGCAGAATCTGGTGTCCCTGGCCCTGGCCGAGGATCTGGGTACGGGCGACATCACCAGTGAACTCTGTGTCCCTGCCTCTACCACTGCAAAGGGCGAGATCATCGCCAAAGCACGGGGTGTGTTGGCGGGACTTGCGGCGGCGCGTGAGGTTGTGCGCCAACTAGACGAGGATCTGAGGTTTGAGGAGTCCCTGAGGGATGGCGACGAGCTGTCCCCGGGAGCCGTTGTTGGCCGGATTGGCGGACCCGCCAGGTCGGTCCTCGCCTCCGAGAGGACAGCACTCAACTTCCTGCAGCAGCTCAGCGGGGTCGCGACCCTGACCAGGGCGTTCGTCGATCGGGTTCAGGGCACTGGTGCCAGGATTGTCGATACGCGCAAGACGGTCCCCGGTCTGCGGGCGTTGCAGAAGGCCGCTGTGAGGGCCGGCGGCGGTGCAAACCACCGCCTGGGCCTCTACGATGCTATCCTCATCAAAGACAACCACATCGCCGTGGCAGGTGGCTTGGGGAACGCGATTGAGGCGGCAGAGGCCTCCGTCCCTCACATGGTGAAGATCGAGGTGGAGGTCACCACGCCCGACGAAGCTGCGCTCGCCGCCGAGATGGGCGTGGACGTGATCTTGCTGGACAACATGACGCCGGACGCGGTCGGGGAGAGTGTGACGCGGATCAACGGACGGGCCTTGACCGAAGTGTCCGGCGGGGTCACGCTGGATACGGTTGCCGACTATGCAGGCCAAGGGGTCGATATCATATCTGCGGGGGCGCTGACACACTCGGCGCCCGCGATCGACATGAGTCTGGAGATCCTGGAGTGGACGTCGGCTGAGACGTCCTGATGCGAGGTGTCGTGCTTGTCGAAGATCATCGCGACGGCCATGGGCCTGGTACTTGCTGTGTCTGCCTCGGCGCAGGAGACTACGGTTTCCACGAACGTGGCGCTCGGGAAGAGCTTCACCAGTTCGTCCCCGGGAGGTATCGCCTGGCAGGGACTGCTGGACGGCAAGAGGACCAGTGACTCGCCGCCCGGGTGCTTTGCGACGGGGCCTGACGCTGAGTACCCAAAGAAGATCGTCATCGACCTGGGCGCCGTGTACCTGATCGATCAAGTGATCGTCCACAACGCCGCCAACGGCAACACCAAGAAGGTCGACGTTTGGGCCTCGCGGGACGGCGTCAACTACAAGCAGCTCCGCCAGCCCTACGTGTTCCCGAACAGGACGGAGCAGCGCATGAGCGCCCGGTTCCCGGCTCTGGAGGCGCGCTACGTGAAGTTGGCGCTGTGGGACACCTACGGTGGAGGCCTCGGCGGGGATCACATCCTCTATCTGCGTGAGGTCGAGGTGATGGGGCGCGAAGTGCCAGCCACGTCGGCGACCCGGGAGCGGCCCGAGTTCCCCGACGATCCGCCTCGCCTGGTACGCGTATTCCGCCGGTACGTGTTGCGGCAGGGCAGCCAGGTCCGACTGCTCTTGATCGGCGACGACATGGCCGTGGGGCAGAACGGTGGCAAGGGTCTGGGTACGGTTCTGCCTGACAAGCTGCGCGAGCGTTTCTCACTCGATGCCGTGGAGGTCGATGACCAAAGCCGGGCCGGTCTGACGGCTCACGATGCCAGGGCCTCGTTGCCGCGAGGGTCCGACCCTCCCGACGTGGTTGTCGTAGCCCTCGGAACCGCGGATGCCCTGGCGTTCGATCCAGCAACCTTCCGGGAGGCAATGGAACGGCTCCTGGACATGCTCCTGGACCGGACTGACGCTCTGATCGTGGTGGTTGCTCCTGCGAGAATCCCCCACTCCAATGAACTGGCCCGGGCAGATGAATGTGGCTCGGCGGACACAGCAGATCCGGCGTGGCAGATGGCCAGCCTCCTGACGGGCCGAGGGATTGCCGTCGTCGATGCGGACAAGGCACTGGACGGCTCTGGCCTTCCCGTGACGAAAACCTATGCGGACAACCTGTCGCTGACGGACTCGGGCCACGAAATCATCGCGTCCGCGATCGTCAGACTACTGCATCGCAGGTAGCCGTCGGCCCCAGCAACGGACGCAGCAGACGACACAGTAGCCAATGCGCCAGGAGGTGGGCCGGGTGAGTGCCTTCGGACGAGTGTTGGCCGCGGTGGTTGTGGGGGGCCTGATTCTCTTCCCGGGCGTCGAACTGCTCCGCTTCGTCGTGACGAACGTCCTCGGAATCTACCACGAGATGAGTCTCACCGATTGTCTGTTGGTGTTCGTCATCATCTTGCTCTGCGCTCTGCTGCTCAGTCAGCGCGCCGAGGCCGCCGGCAGGAAAGGCGGCCCCTCCGAGAAGGCCCAACTGACGATGCTGGGCCCAAAGGCGAAGCAGCCGCGCCGGAAACGGCCGAGCGAGCGGACGCGACCAACGCGAACGAGGCGGAAGTAGGGCTCAGGGGCCGGGTCTGGCTGACGGGTCTTCCAGCGGCGGCCCTGCGGGTGGGGCCGGGGTGGGTGTGTCGGTCTCGACCACAGGCGGCGGAGGCTCGGGAGGGCCGGAGGCGGTGTCCGTGTCGTCGCTCAGGGCAGCCGCCATCATCTCCAGGTCGAACCCCTCTTTGCGGATCCGAAGGTCGTAGTAGACGAGTGTCTGGACAATCATGAATATCGGGCCGGTCAGTACGTTGACCGCCTGCTGAATGCACTGGGCGAATAGCTGCAGATGCGGCAGCAGCGCGGGTCGAGTCTGCGCAACGATGGACGCCGCTATCGAGGCGGGGCCGGCGACGATGGCTGACACGAGGAAGATGCCGAGGGTGGTAAGGGCCAGAGCCCCAAAGACGTGCCAGGCCCGCCCCCTCACCAGCTCGCGACTGCGCCGCAGGCTGTTGATTCCTCGGACGTCCTCGATCACCATGACCTGCTCGTAGAAGACGAACCAGGTGGCGAAGAGCAGGGCCAGGGGCGTCCCGGCCAGGGCGCCGAGCAACGTGGCGATCACGCCGGTCAGCAGGCCCGCGGTCTCACCGAGGTGGACGCCGGCCGCGACCCCGATCATGGCGCCGATCGTGGCGCCGAGGGCCGGTGCGACCGACACAAGAAGCCCGAAGATGATGGCGACCCCAAGCAGGGAGAGCCAATACGGCAGAGCGCGGCGATAGGCCGCCCAGACTGTGATTTCGCCGCCAAGGTACTGCTCGGAAATTGCCAGTGCCAGCGCTCCCTGAGAGAGCGGCCCCCCCACCCAGGCGATCAGTAGCGCGGCGCCTACGCCGGCAATGCCGACGATGAAGGCCGGCCAGTCGGTGACCACCGAGTCGGGCATCTCGCCCGGACCCAGTGTCGTCGGCAGGGCCAGCGTCACGTAGAACTGACCCACGGTGTAGGTAATCCCAAACGGAACCAGCACGATGGCGGACACGGCCAGCAGCAAGCCGAAGTGGCGGCGGTAAAGCCTCACCGCCGCATCCAGCAGATCGAGCACGTTGCGCGGCCTTAGCTCCGGCAGAATCTGTTCCATAGGTTGCGTGTCGAGGCTCTGGCTAGTCCGTTTCGCGATGGGGTGGGTAGAAGTCGGGCTCATCTGCGCTGCCGGAGAGGCATGTGCCTGGGGGCACCTCGGTCCCCTCCTCCACGATCGCCCAGTCCAGCCTGGACCCGTCGCCGACTGTCGCTCCGGGCATGATGAGGCAGTGGGCGAGCCCGCAGCCTTCACCGACGGTGGCCCCCTCCAGCACGTAGGCGGAGGGCCCGATGCGCGACCCGGCGCCGATGCGGCTCCTCTCGCCAAGGGTGTAAGGGGGCTCCACGACGCTGCCCGCCTCTCGCCTCGCAGTTCCTGCTTCGACGCAGTCGCCCGGGTACTCGTCCTCTATGAGCAGGGAGGCATTCAGCCGGATCACTGCGGCAGGCCGAGCGACGTCTGACCAACAGCCCTCAATCGGCACCGCGCCGACGTGGGCGCCCTCCGAGAGCAACACCTGGATTGCGTCGGGCAGTTCGCGCTCGCCGCGCCTGGATAGGGGCACCGTGCGGGTGACCGGGAGAATCTCCGGGGGCAGGATGAAGATCCCCGCGTTGTTGTAGTTGGTCGTGGAGGTGCCCTTGGGCGGCTTCTCGATGATCTTGACCACGCGGCCGTTCTCGACGTAGACGGCCGCGCCCTCGTATGGGTCCGGCACTACGTTGACGGTGAGCAGTAGGTCCGGGCGCTCCCGGTCCCATGCCTCCCGCAGCCTGGCGTAGTTGCGGCGTGAGACGACGATATCGCCCCAGGACAGGAAGAACGGCTCCCCAGCAATGAACTCCTGGGCCAGGAAGGCGGCGTCGCCCGTTCCCGCTTGCTTCTCCTGTACCGTGTAGTGGATGGGGACGCCGAAGCGTTCGCCTGTGCCGAGGGTCTCGCGGATCATCTCGCCCCGGTACCCGACGATGATCATGAGCTCACTGACGCCTGCATCAACGGCGCCAACGACGATATGCTCGAGCATGGGCCGGTCGAGGACCGGCACTAACGGTTTGGGCCGCCGGTAGGTCAGCGGACGCATGCGCGTGCCGACACCCGCGGCGAGAATGACTCCCTTCAAGCGTAGGCCTCCTGGGTGGGGGTAACCAACGCGACGCTATTCTGCAGGGGACCGATCCTGACCTCTCTACGCCTGGGCTCCGCTTCCCCCTCGTCGCAGAATGCCCATGGCCAGGGGGGGTGCCGAGGCCAGAAGTACGGCCGCCAGTGCGTGACAGCTCTGTGTGATCCCGACGGCCGGGATGGCGAGAGCGCCTATCAGGACTGCGGCAACGGATGCCCCCGCCAGGTCGAGGGCATACAGGCGTGACGCTGCCCGGGCCTCATTGCGGGTGTGGGCGGCCACGAGGGACACCGCGAGAGGGAAGTTCAGGCCCGCCAGGCCGCCCATCCACGCGGCTGTGGCCCCGAAGACGAGGCCGGTCATGGCGAAGCTGGCCCGCCCGACAACGAACAGCAGAGGCAGGCAGGCCGCGCTGGCAGCCTGAACGGCTACAGTGCCCAGCAGTATGATCCCGAGGCGCTTGAGCCCCTCCCCTCCTGCTCCTGCAGCTACGCGTCTCCCGATTGCCGCACCGATGGCCAGCCCAAGCATGAACAGGCTCATCAGAATGCCGATCTGGTGATACAGGTACCCGGCCACCGCCTGGTAGCTCAGGATCAGAGCGATCTGAGCCCCCATCTCCAGGAAGCCCGTTCCACAGATGCATAGCCCTGCCCCGAATTGGGGCAGCCCCCGGTACCGCCACAAGGCGCCGGAAAGCAGGGCTCCAAGAGGGATCAAGAGCCACGCGGACAGCACGACTTGCCGCGCGGGGCGGAGCCAGGCTGCCGCGCCGGAGCGTAGCTGTTCCAGCCACATGCGGAGCCAGTAATGGCAAGCAACCGGCCGGGAGTCCTGGTTCGGGGGGACACCGCTTGCGGAAGTCAGGGAGTCCGTTAGCACGTCCCGGCGGAAGGGGTTCAGGGCATACGCCAGCCACGCCTGGTTGACGAAGGCGAGATCCAGCTTGCGCTCTCGTATCCTCCTGGTCAGGACGGCCGGCTCCGTGGGAAGCAGCTCCGCTGACCGGGCCGCTAGGTACTGAGTCTCCTCGCCGGGCACGGGCACGATCGCCGGGAAGACGTCCCGCAGGGCCCGGTGAACTGTGGCGTGGAGGTAGAGCCGTGGGCCGGCCAACTTGGTCTGGGCCGCGCTCAGTCCCAGGCACGCAATCCCGGAGGGGCCCAGGATCCGCCTGACCTCGGCGAAGAACTCGCGCGTGTAGTAGCGGCTGAGAGCAGTTGTTGCGGGGTCTGGGACGAGGACGAGGATGACGTCGTACTGGTCTGCAGAGCCCTTCACGAAAGCGCGCCCGTCAGCGTAGTGCAGATGGACCCGCGGGTCATCCAGCACGCCGGCCAGCTCGGCTGGGAGGTAGGTGTGCGCGAGGTCCACCAGCTTGCGATCCATTTCGACATAGTCCACCGCGTCTATGGGATGCTTGAGGACCTCGCGCAGCCCGCCGCCCAATCCGCCGCCGATGACGAGCACGCGGCGAGGGCGAGGGTGCATCAGCAGCGGCAGATGGATGGCGGCCTCGTTTGCCTGAACGGCCTCCGTGGTGAAGGCCGGCAGCCCAGCTTCGTAGAACGCGATCTGTTCGGCCTCCCTGGCCACGGCGATGTTCCCGTAGCGGGAATTGGTTTCTACCAGCACCTCCACGCCACGCCAGCGCTGCTTGAGTCCGCGGTCGCACCGGAAGGCATCGAGCCCAGGCGTAGCTCGGCAGATGATCGCGGCGCCGACAACGCCAATCGTGGTGATGACCGCGGCCCCGAAGTGGCCGGGTTTGCCGGCGACACGCCAGATCCAGGCGCCGCCGGCCACGTTCGCCGCACCCAGGAAGAGGGCCGTCTCGGAGGAGCTCAGGTGCTCGGCGATGACGAAGTGGAAGAGCGCGCCTGCCACGACAGCTCCCACGGCCTCGAGTGCGTACACGGTCGTGACATTGCCGGCTCCGGACTGACCTTCGGCGACCTGGCACAGCGCGGCAAAGAGGGCCCCCAGAAGCAGGCAGGGCAGCGCCAGTGAGGCGGCCGCCAGCGCTATCATCATGCCCGGCCCGATGACCTGCCCCGGAAATCGGCCTGCGCCGCCGGCTGCCTGGGCGATCCAGACCGCTGCGAGCAGGGCCCACGGGAGCACCATGTTGACCCAGGGCACGGCGCGCGCGGCACGCGCGGGGGCCCTGAGCAGGCGACTGCCCACCGCGCTCCCGATGGCGACCAGGAGGAGCCAGACCAACAGCACCAGGGCAATGGAGATCTCGTTACCCAGGAACGAGGTGAGCAACTCCCGGGCCACGACGATCTGGATCAGTAGTGACGTGAAGCCAAGCAGGAATGCCGAGACAGCGAAGCAGCGGGCCATGCGGTGAGCGACCGGTTCAACGGGAATCGCGTCCGGACTGCGTGCACGGGTTCTGCGAGCTCAGGACCAGACGCCTGGGATCTTGCGCGCGCAGTACTTACAGGCGCCGTTCCGCAGGTTGACCTCCAACACCTGATACCCGCTCCGGCGAACAACGATCTTCCCGCAGCGCGGACACCAGGTGCTGACATTCGACTCGCCCGGCACATTGCCGATGTAGACGAAGTTGATACCCGTCTCTCTCGCTATCTTGCGGCAGCGCTGCAGCGTCTCGTAGGGCGTGGGGGGCAGCTTCTTCATTTGGTAGCTCGGGTAGAACCGTGAGAAGTGCAGCGGGACCTCCGAGCCCAGATTCGTTCTGACCCACTGGCACATCTGGCGGACTGCGCTCTCGCTGTCATTGAGCGTGGGGACAACCAGGTAGACGACCTCCAGCCACTTCCCGAGCTTCTTGACGAGCTTCAGCGTGTCGAGGACCGGGGGAAGCTCGCCAACGCAGTAGGTCTTGTAGAACTCCTCTGACATCGACTTCAGGTCGATCTTGACGGCGTCAAGGTACTCCAGCACTCGAGTCATCGGCTCGGGGCGTATGTACCCGTTTGAGATCATGATCGACTTGATGCCCTGCGCTCGCCCGGCCTTTGCCGTATCCAGCATATACTCGTAGAAGACAACCGGCTCGCTGTAGGTGTACGCGATGGACCGCGCCCCGTATCGCTTTGCCAGAGCCACCACTTGCTCGGGGGGCAGGTGGATGGGGTCGGGCACTTGTTCGGGGCGGACCTGCGAGATCTCCCAGTTCTGGCAGTCTTTGCAGTCGAAATTGCACCCGGCGGTCGCGATGGAGAAGGCGCCGCTCGAGGGCAGGAAGTGGAACAGGGGCTTCTTCTCGATCGGGTCCAGGTTCACCGCCGCGCACTGGCCGTAGACCAGTGTGTAGTAGCGTCCGCCGCGGTTCTCCTTGACGCCGCAGAAGCCTCGCTCGCGGTCGCCGACGACGCACTCCTTGGGGCAGACGCGGCATCGGATCTTCTTCCCTCCGAGCCGGTCGTAGTACATGGCCTCGCGGAAGGACGTGCCCGCTGCCATGGCGGCTCCGCCCGCAGACAGGCAGACCCCGGCCCCGGCGGCGACCGCTGCCGCTCCGGACGCCATCAGTTTGACTGCTTCACGTCGATCGAGCTGTTCAGACATCGTTGTGATCCTCGATGCGCTCTAGGCCGCATCAT
>CBFDAZ010000185.1:0-8551 GCA_965602825.1 uncultured bacterium | reverse complement strand
ACATTGCGCCCGGGGCTCGGTGCGTGCTGGGCAACCTGGGCAACGCCGGCACGGACGACGATGGCGGCAACCTCTTCAGGCCCAACAACACGTGGCACATCCGCAACAACAGCACCAGCGTCATCAAGTCCGAGGGCTGTTGGTTCGGAACGACGTCCAAGGCTGCGATTAACGCGAAGATCTGGGACCGGCGAGACATCCCCGCCCTCGGTAAGGTCGACTTCAGCCCTCTCAGGGGCGACGTGATCCCCACCGGCAGTGGGCTGGCCGTGGTGGGCGTGGTAGGGCTCGCTACCCGTGGCGCCGGCGCGGAGATCGTCTTCACCCTGTCCGCACCCGCCGATGTCAGCGTCTCGGTCCTCAACATCGCCGGCCGACCCATCGCAAGTGTCGTCCGCGACCGAGCATCCGAGGCCGGCACGCAGCGTGTCCTCTGGAGCGGGCGCACGCTCAACGGCACGCCGGCGCCGAGCGGCACGTACTTGGTCGAGGTGATGGCGAAGGCGGGGGATGGGACACAGGCGAGGGGGTTGGGGCATATGAGGATTGACAGATAACGGCGACGGCTGCGGTCGCTTCGCGACCGGGGCGGGCCTGGAGACCCGCCGCCACGGGACGACAGCGGCACACGGCAACAAGTGATCGGTTGCTGAGTGTTGGCCAAGCCACCGAAAGCGAACGCTACGCCTAACGACGGTCGCGGTTGAAACCCCTCCTACCCCTCAGCACCCCCAAAGGACGGCCGCGGCGAGCGCGATCACGCTGGCGGTCGGGTTCACTCGGTGCGCTGCTTGAGCTTGAGGGGCTTGCCGTCGCGGTCGGTGAGGCGCAGGCTGACGGCCCACTGCGCGCCGCCGTTGATGACCTTCGCCAGGACCGTGTTGGTGCCGGCCTTGAGATGGGCTTCGGCGGTGTCCTGATCTTCTCCCCACCCCCGGTTCCCATCCCAGGCGTGGACCAGCTCGCCGTTCAGCCAGACGAAGACCGAATCGTCGCTCCCGATCTTGAGGAGCACGTCCTGCTCGGCGTCGCTCTGCACTTCGGCATACGCGTAGGCGCCGCAGTTGTCCATCCGGGCGACGGCCGTCTCGAAGTCGAGCATCCCGAGGGGATCGTCCACGGGCCAGTACTTCCAGTTGCGTTCCGTCTCACCGACCGCCACGGGCTTCGCCAGATCGATGGGCTGATCGGTCGGGAAGGGGTCCGTCTTGGTGGCCTTCTCGCGGCCGGGGAACGGGCCGAGCGCCCACCAGTGGACAAGGCAGCCTCTGTCCGCGGCAAGGTCAAGCTCGACTCCCAACTCCCGCAATCTCTTGGCTGCGTCGCGGACCACTCGGCGGTCTGAACTGGTCTCCGCGGCCTTCCGGTAGAGAGCCGTCGCCCGCTCCTCGTCCCCGGCATCGCGGAGCTTGTCGGCCAGGGGGACAATGGCCTCGGCCGCGGCGGCCTTGAGCTTGTCGTGCGCCAAGAACGGCTCGATGAGCGCAATCGACGCGACATTCCCCACGCGCCCAACGCCGCGTATCGCCTGGCGCTTCTCGTCGTCACCGGTCGCCATCCCTACAGCCTGCTGGTAGATCGCCAGCGCGGCGGCACCGTCCTCGGCCTCGCGCTCTTCGGCGATTCCCAGGTACCCACGGATGGCGGCCTGCCTGACCGCGTCCGGCCCCGTCTCAGCCAGTTCGAGGAATAACGGAGCGGCGGTTGCATGGCGCAGTCGTGCAAGGGCCTCCAGGGCGGCGACAGCGACCCCCTCCGACTCGTCCTTCGCCGCGTGCATGAAGGCAGCGGCCAGGCCGGAATCCTCACGCGGCGCCAGGGCCCGCAGGAGGGCGGCCCGGCTCTCGACCGGGGTGTCGGCCGCTGTCAGGGCGGCGAGCATCGTGTCCGTTGATTCGGGGGAGGTGAACTGCGCAAGCGCCTTCTCGGCGGCTTCGCGCTCCCGGTCTTCGGCGGAGCCGAGGACGGCGATCAGCGGGTCAACCGTGCCTGGATCGCGCAGTCGCCCGAGCCCCTCGATGGCGGCCAGGCGGACGCCTTCGTTCCTGCTTTCGAGCGCCGAGACCAGCGCTGGGGTGGCAGCTAACTCACCCCGAGCGCCCAGAGCGCGCAGGAGTACGGCCCGGAGGTCCAGGGAAGCGCCGGACACGGCCTTCAGGAGAACGCCGGTGGCGTACGGCCCGGGAATGCGGTTGAGCGCCCACTCGAGCGCGGTCAGTTCTTCGTCCGTGCCGTTGCTGGCAGCATCGGTCATGGCAGCGACGGCGCCGGCGCCGGGATCGCCGAGCTTCCCGAGGGCGCGGATGGCCGCGACGCGGACCCCCTCGTCCCAGTCGCTGAGCGCATCGACCAGCGCGTGCCGGCCATCCCGGCCGCCGCGTTCGCTGAGGATCCGGACCAGCAGCACGCGCGTCCCCGGAGCGGCGCAGCCCAGCTCGAAGGCAATCGCCGGGGCGGCCTCGTCGTCCTGCAGGTCAACCAGTCCTTGCCTGGCGGCGGCTCTGACACCGGGTGTCTCGTCTCCCAGCCGCTCCAATAGCGCTTCGGCGGCGCCCGAGCCCCCGGCGCGGGCGATGCCCGCCAGCCCGGCGATACGCAGCAGCGTGTCCTCGGACTTCGCGCACTCGTCGAACAACTCGCGCGCGGCCGACTGCTTGCCATTCCGGAGGAGCGTATCGGCCAGGCGCAGGTAGGCATCGCGGGCGGCTGCCCGTTGACGCTGGCCTTCCGAGACCATCAACTCGCGGATAATCTCGGCACCCGCGACATCGGGTATCGCGGCGAGCAAGTTCAGCCCGGCCAGGCGCACGTTCTCGTTGCTGTGTTCCAGGGCCGAGGTCGCGATGTCGTGCATGTCTCTTGACGCATGGACGGCCAGGGCATTCAGGAGACCGACGGCCTGGTCGGGCTGCGCGAAGTCCAGCGCGTTCGTGAGCGCCTCGACGGCTGCGGGCCCAGGCATCCGCGCGAGGGCCCACCGGGCGATCTCGTGCATCTTCGGATCGCCCAAGAGCGCGGTCATGGCGGGCACGACTTCGTCGTCGCCTGCGAAGGAGATCATGCGCACAGCGAAGACGCGCGTCTGGTGAGGGCGATCAGAGAGGGCTTCGGCTGCCAGGGCCTCTGCAACCGGGACGCGAAGTGCACTGCCTTCGGGGCTTGCCGCGTGCTGTACGACGGCTTGCGTCGCGAGTCGCGCGGCCAGATCGAGGCGTTTGTCCTCGTCGCCCATCAGTTCGAAGAGCGGGCCGATTACCTCCGCCCCGAATGGTGCCAGAGCCTGGGCGGCTTCGCGTCGCTCGTCACCGTTGTCGCTGCCGAGCCGATCCAACAGGTCGGTTGCATCCTGCGCGAACAGCGGCGCCGAGAACAGCGCCGCGAGCAGGATGGGAAGGGCCCTCGTTCCTCGCAGGTGCATAGCTGTCACCCAGGATCAGAGATGCCACGGCGCGCGGTAGGGCTTGCCGATCCAGCGGCTCGCGTCTTCATCGCCCACGAAGCACTGATTGGCCGGGTCCCACTCGAGCTTGCGGCCGGTGCGGATCGCGATGTTGGCGAGGTGGCAGACGATGATGGAGGTTGCGCCGACCGCCACGTCACAGATCGGCCGCTGGCGTGTCTTGATGCAGTTCAGCCAGTCCTGGTGGTGCCCGGGGCTCTCATAGAGGTGGACATCGCCCGGCCCCATCTCCTCGTCCTTCAGCTCCCGGGGATGTGTCTCCAGGAAGCCGCGATCGACGTGGACCCAGCCATCGGGGCCTTCGAACTTGATGCCGCGGCCGTGGCTCCCGCTGATGAGAGCGGTGTCGTCGGCATACTTGAAGGTGACCTCGAAGCTGGTCGGTGTCTGGTAGAAACCGTCGGTCGGGAACTTGCCCCAGCCTTCGGCGCTGACGGGCCCGCTGCCATCCACGTTCAGGCCCCACTGGGCGATGTCGTTGTGGTGGTGCCCCCAGTCGGTCATCTTGCCACCGGAGTAGTCCCAGAACCAGCGGAAGTTGTAGTGGCAGCGCAGCGGATTGTACGGCACCCACGGAGCGGGGCCGAGCCACATGTTCCAGTCCAGGCCGGGCGGCGGCTCGCGATCGGGCTCCCAGCCGGAGGTCGGGCCGCCACCGATGCCGACGCGGACCGTGTGGATCTTGCCGATGCGTCCGCTGCGGACCAGCTCACAGGCCTGGCGGAACTCCCGGCCCGAACGCTGCTGACTGCCCGTCTGGAAGACCCGAGCATAGCGGCGCACCGCCTCGACCATCTTCTGGGCTTCCTCGATGGTGAGGGTGAGAGGCTTCTCGCAGTAGATGTCCTTGCCCGCTTCGCAGGCATGGATGGAGGTGAGGGCGTGCCAGTGGTCGGGCGTGGCGATCACGACGGCGTCGATGTCATTGCGCTCCAGCAGCTCGCGGTAGTCGTTGTAAGCCGCACAGTGATCCCCGACACGTGACTTGGCGCTGAGCCGGCGCTCCTCGTCCACGTCACAGACGGCCAGGACCTCGACGCCCTTGTTGCCGAGCATCCCGCCGAGGTGACCGCCGCCCATGCCGCCGACGCCGATGAAGCCCATGGTGATGCGTTCGCTGGCGGGCTCGCCTCCGTTCGCGCCGAGGGCAGATGCCGGGACGAAGTAGGGGAGGGCGAGGCCGGCGCCGACGCCCGCCGCAGTGTGAGCGGACCTCCCGAGGAACTGCCGCCGGTTCAGTCGGGGTCCCATGGCACACCTCCGGATCGCTCAGCTTGTCTGGGCCGAGTGTCAGCGTAGGGCGGGGCGCCACACGGAGTACATGTGGATCAGTTGCTAAATCTCGGCCGCAGACCATCAACACAGAACGGCGTCGGGCCTGGAGACCCGACCTACGGAATGGCGGAACGGCAGCGGCTCCCGCCGTCAACTCGGAACTCGGGACCCGGAACTCCGCGCCCTACTCCGCCGCTGGCGCCAGGTCCAGCGTGACCGGCGGGTTCCCTTCCGCATCCCAGCCGCGCTTCGCGTAGTAGATGTCAAGGAGCTTCTCGTAATCCTCGCGGGAGGCATGCTTGCCCTTCTGCGGTCCGGAGAGCATCGGGTCGTCGAAGATACGGTCCGGCGGGTAGTCGTCCTTCCGGCCGGCGCCGAGCGCCACGTTGATCGCTCGGGTGATGTCGTAGATGGCGCGCGACTTCTCAAGGAGCCCTTCGAAGCTCTCCTCGACCCCGGTGACCGCCGCGTAGTAGCCGGTGTACTGCGTCTCGTCGAAGCCCAGCTCGATCCAGGGCAGCCGGCACACACCGAGCATGTCGAACAGCGGCCGGACGGTCTGGTGGTAGATGACAATGTCGGCCTTGTCGTCGAGGGTCCAGTCGGCCCCCATCTCGAGTTCCTTGGCGAGCGGCCAGGCGCGCGCATGGTGGGCGCCGATGTCGGAAGTGCCGTAGGCCAGCGCCATCGAGGTTGCGACGCGCCCGTCATAGGCGGACTGCTCGAGGCCCTTCACCTGGGACAGGATCGGCTTGATCTGGGGCCATGTTTCAAGGATGCGGTAGGATCCATCGGCCAGGATATCCCCGACGCCTTCGCGACGAGCGATCTTCTCGATCAGAGCGATGATCGAGTCCTCGTGCCCCCACGCAAGTGGCAGGTTGTCCACATCCTCGGGCTCGAGGAGGCCCTTCTCTCGGGCCTCGATCATCACGCCGATGAGGTTGCCGCTCGAGATCGTATCGACGCCGAGCTGGTCGCAGATATGGTTTGCTCGCACAATGAAGGCGAAGTTGGCGACGCCCAGATTGGGGCCGAACATGCAGGCTGTCTCGTACTCCGGTCCCTCGACCACGGTACCGGCGTACCGGCCGTCCTTGACCAGGCAGACATTGCTGCAGCACATGGGGCACAGGTGGCAATTGGCGTCACCGATCTTGTAGTCGGCTTCCATGACTGCGCCGTCAACCTGATCCACTCGATCGAAGACGCCGTCCTGGAAGTTGTAGGTCGGCATGACGCCGATGTTGTTCACGTAGTCGATGACCGACATCAGGCCTTGCTGCTGCCAGAACTCGAACAGATGATGCGAGCGGAGACTGTCGAAGCCGGCCTTGGCCAGCTTACGGAGCCGCGGCATGTCCGTCACCGGGATGTCTTTGGAGCCGCGGACCGCGATGGCCTTGAGGTTCTTGGAGCCAAGGACAGCGCCCACGCCACAGCGGCCCGCGTTGCGGGAGAGATCGGTCGTTACACAGGCAAACTTGACCTGCTTCTCGCCGGCCGGGCCGATGGAGGCGACCCGGACCTCGTCGTCCCCGATCTCCTCACGGACCGCGGCTTCGGTCTCGAGACTGGTCTTGCCGGCGAGGCTCTCGTTCTCGATGATGTGGAGGCCATCATCGTCGATGAAGAGGTATGAGAGCTTCGGTGCGCGGCCGCGTATGGCGATGCCGTCGAGGCCCGCCTGCCGGATCTCCGCGCCGAAGATGCCCCCCATGTTGGAGTCGCCGTAGAGGCGAGTGGCGGGGGATATGAAGGCGAACGAGGTCTTGCCGGCCGAGGGGAGATAGCATCCGTTCAGGACGCCTGGCGAGATCGCGATGAGGTTGTCGGGCCCCAGCGGGTCGAGGTCGCGGGTGAGATTGTCGGCCACCAGCTTGACGTTGAAGCCACGGCCGCCGACGTACGTCAGCGCGAAGTCCTCGTCGAACGGCTGCGCCTCGGCCTGGCCCTGGCTGAGATCGACACGTCCGATCTTGAAGAAGTAGCCACCCTTAATCTTCATCGGGGACCCTCCCTTCCTCGATGTCGGTGTAGCGCAGTCGTTTCGGCTCGCCCTCCTCCTCGTACACGACCTCGCGCATGTGGGCGTACCGGAGCACGGTTTCTTTGCGGTGCGCCTGGCCCTGGGTGTGCTCGGGCTGATAGATGAGGGCGGCCTTGGGGCACTCCTTGACGCACTGCGGGTCGCCGCCGCACAGGTCACACTTGAACGGGACCTCGATGTCATCATGGACGAAGATGGCGCCGAACGGGCAGGAGGTCACGCACTGCTGGCAGGCGACGCACTTGTCCTCGTCGATGACGACGAGGCCGTTCTCCCGGTAGATCGCCCCGGTTGGGCAGTTCTCAGCGCACTTGGGGTCCTTGCACTGGAGGCAGACGATGGGCATGCGGATCACGGGTTGTGGATACAGGACCATTGCGCGAATGCGGGACTTCTTGGGGTTGTTGACCCCGAAGTGCTGGATCGCGCAGACCAACTCGCAGATGCGGCAGCCTGAACAGCGTTCAGGTATGACGATAAGCTTGCGTGTCACAACATTGTCTCTCCTATACGAGGTCTGGCCCCCTGTTTGCCCCGGCACAGCGGCACGAAGCGGCGAGATAATAGCACAAACGCGTCCCTGCGGCAAACATGCGGATTGGTGCAGCGCCGGGCTGGGCGTGCCTGGAGGCTGTCTTCGGCGTTGTGGCGAAGGGGCGGGCTATGACCCATTCCGTTCAGGGACCGGCGATGCGCGGCGACAGACAGTTAGCCGTGCTGAGTGCCGTACGCACGCTTGCCGATGAGATCGGCCCACGCCAGGCCGGCTCAGAGGGAGAGGCGAGGGCCGCCGAGTGGTTGGCGGAGCAGCTCACGGAGGCGGGGTACGAGGTCACGACCGATGCGTTCCCGGCGGTGGCTACGTTCATCACCGTGTACGCACCCCTTACGGTGCTGGGTGTGGTTTCGTTCGCTCTGGCCTGGTGGTGGCCGTGGATTGGTGTGGTGGGAGGCCTGCTCTCGGCCTCCCTGCTGACGGTGGAGAACCTGCCATTCCAGGTCTTCTCCCGGCTGGTCAAGTTCAGGCAGAGCCGGAACGTCGAGGCTCGCCGCGAGCCAGCGGGGGAATCAGAGCAGGATGTTGTCGTCATGGCTCACATCGACTCGGCCGTTGTGAGTGATGTCCGCAACATGAAGCTGGTGCGAAGGCTCTTCATAGCCATCGTGGCCTCCTGCCTGGGCATTGCCGGGCTGTCCCTGGCGGCGGCCCTCGGGACGGCTCGGTCCGTGCTGATCGTCGGGGCCCCCTTCGCGGCTCATCTGGCAATATGCACGGGGATCATGCTGCACCAGGCGCTCCGCTCGCCCGTTGTAGCGGGAGCGGGTGATAACGCCTCCGGGGTAGCCGCCATGCTGCAGGCCGCCCGCGAGCTTCCCCGGCTTCGGCGCTCGACGGTCTGGTTCGTGGGGACGGGAGCGGAGGAGTCGGGGCTCATGGGGGCGATGCGCCTGCTGCAGAGGCACCGGTTCAACCGCGACCGCAGTTGGTTCATCAACGTCGATACGGTATCCGGAGGTCATCTGAGGACAGCCCGAGTCGAAGGGATGCTGTTTCCACTCCATGCGGATGCCTTGCTGTGCGAGGTCGCCGCCCAGGAGGGGGAGGCGGAGGGATTCGAGGTTGGCTCGGAGGGGCTGCAGGCCATGTCCAGCGATGGCTGCGTGCCGCTGGCGCGGGGATACCGGGCGGTGTCGATCGGCGGCAGCGATAGCCGCTGGCACCAGCTTGAGGATGTGACCGAGGGTGTCTCGCCGGAGATCGTTGC
>CBFDAZ010000184.1:0-8637 GCA_965602825.1 uncultured bacterium | reverse complement strand
GGGCCGGTTCACACTCGACCGCATCCCTGAGTGCCTGGAAGGTGCTCCGCTGATTCTGGAGCCAGAGGTAGGCGCCCTCGCCGTTGGACAGCCCGACGACACGGAGCGGCACCACGTCGCGGTTCGATACGTACCCGACCAACCGGTAGCTGACCTCCGTCCGGTCCTTGCCAAGGCACTCCGCCCGGATCTCGTGCGAGCCGGCCGGCACGTCGATCTCAAGGTCCTGGTTGTAGGTGGTGTGCCAGTTGTCGTACTGCGGGACGGGCTCTGACTTTTCTCCCAGGCCTTCACCGGCTGGCAGGTTCTCCTCGAGTACGAGTTGGTTGTCCAGGTAGACGTGGATCGGGTTGTCGCCGTTGCCGACGACCATGTCAACGTGCACCACGAACTCCCCCGGCTGCCGGAAGTCCACGATGAAGGTCGGCGGATTGCGGAGGTCCTGATGGGCGCCAACGCCCCAGAGGTAGCCGTTCAGCTCGCCGGGATCGTTGATGTGGCCGTCTCGGCCGACGGCAAAGCGGTTCACCTCAGACCGCCGGAAGACTGGCCGTCCGACGAGGGTCACGTCCGAGAACTTCTCCGGCGTTGGGGGCGTGATGTAGCGGAACCCGCGCGTCTCGACGGGCCTCAGATCGCGCGACAGGATCGGGACGTTCGGCATGAACGCGCTGAGGCCGCGGAAGTGCCGGTACAGGCCGTTGGGGTCGATGTAGCTCGTGATGTACCAGTGCATCGCCGTGCCCGCCGAGCCACTCAGCGCGGATGACCAGAGGCCGTTGTGGAGGTGCAGGCCATCCGCGTCGAGCCTGTGACCTCCGGCCTCCAGGACCCTTCTCGGCAGCCCGAACTCACCGGCGATGAAGGGCTTGCCGTGCTCCTCGATCGGCTCCCGGCAGAAGCGCGGCAGCCCGGCTCCCATGTCGGTGAACTCATAGCTGTGGACCTGGACGATGTCCATGTTCGGCAGCGCCCAGAGCCCGGCGGACACACCGAAGCTCCCACCCATCGGGCTCGTCGTGATGAGGTGCTGCCAGGGGTCGATGGAGCGGAGATACGTGGACATCTCGTCGTGCCAGGCTGTGATCGCGTCCGCCGTTTCCCGGCGGATGACCACCTCGTTGAAGAACTCCCACGCCATCAGGTTCCGGCTGTAGCCCCACCTGGCCACGACGTACCGGAGCTTGTTCTTCACCAGTCGGGCGGTCTCGGGGTCCGTCCAGAAGTCCCCGATGTCATCCAGCGGGCCGCCCTGCTCCTTGACGAAGAAGTTGTAGACCTTCCGCCAGTCCTCTCGCGGGTTGTTGATGTGTCCGTTCGGGTTGTAGAGGCACAGTTGGATGGTGCAGTCCCGCTCATGGGCCAGTTCAAACAGCCGATCAACGATCCAGGCGGTCGGCAGGTGGAACTTGCCCACGCCCAGGTACCCCGTCGCGTCGTCGGGCGGCCCCTCGATGGCCAGCCACCACGAGTCCATCCTCAGCCGCGCGTAGTTCGCGCCGTTGTCGGCCAGCCCGGTCAGATAGCGCGCCATGGCGGGCAGTCTGTCGGCCGGGAGAGGCTGCCCCAGACGCGTCGAGGTGAAGTGGTTGGTCCCGATCGCGAAGTACGGCTCCCCCGAATCGAACTGGCAGTACAGCGGTGCCCGTTCGGCGATGCGGACGAAGCCGTCACTCTCTGCCTCGGTAGCCACGAATGAGCCTCTGTCACTCGTCGCTTCGCCCGTGCCGTCTCTGGCCGTTACCCGGTACTCGTGCCGGCCTTCCTGCATGGGGGCGAAGCGCACCTTCCAGACTGGCGCCTCGTTTGGCTTCTCGCCTTCCTCCGTGTGTTCGTGCGCCTGATACAGGAATCCGGGCACCGCTGTCGTCGCGCCATCGGGCCCGGTGAAGTGCCCCTGCACGTCGATCTGCTCCGGGTCAAAGGGGTTGTCCCAGGTGCCGGTCAGGTCAACGGTGAGCTCCAGCTTCTCGTAGACCGGAACGGAGTCGGCGCTGGCCTTCACCGAGTGGATCGCGAGGGGCTTCTGCTCAGTCATGCGCAAGGCCGCCAGACGCTCTTTCATGCGCTCCTTCCGCTCCTGCTCCAATCGAGCGGCCTCCGCTGCGACCTGTTCCGGGTTCGATGGCTTGACCGTCATCGTGAAGCCAAGATGAACGGCGAAGCCGTCCTCCTCGATCGGCCGCTCAACACGCAGCCGGTAGGACTGGTGCTCGGTGTTTGTCCAGTCGGCGAAGCGCCACTCGGCGTTCTCGGCCTCGAGTTCGAAGTCCAGCTCGGCGGCCGGCCCCAGGATGCTGCAGTGCGTGATCCCGGTAGCGACCGCACCGGAAGGGGCGCCCGGGCGCAGGATGCCCGCGAGCTCCCGGCCTTCGGTGCCCGTCGTGCACACGGCCCCCTCCACGGACGCCTGGGGAATGTCGAGGAAGTAGTAGTTCATCGTCGCGGGCACATCGGGTGCGACCTGGTAGTCCAGGGACACAGACAGGGAGTCGCCGGCGATAGCCACGCGTTTCGCTGCCTTGATCACGTTGGCCAATTGCTCCTCGACCAGCACCTCCTTGCCGTCGCCCACGCCCTTGTGGCTGATGCGCACCTCGCCCGACTTCCCGTTGGCGTAGACGACATTCCACCCGCCAGTGGTATCGATGACCTGCAGGGCCTCCATGCGGATGATGGGCGTTCCATCGTATGACGCGGTCAGCGCGCCCGTTCGCTCATCGATGTTGACCTTCAGCTCCTGGGCCTGGGCCGCTGCGCCAACTGCAAGGAACACACAGCCGGCCAGTGCCGCCTTGCAGAAGCTCGCTGGCCGTGAGGAGGGGCCGAATACGAGCCTGCCGCCGTTGGCAGGCGGAGTATCCGGCCCGCAGACGTGCCGTGGCCCGTCATCGTGTCGCATCCTGCCCATCCTGTCTGCATCCGTCCCCAAGACGGGCCACGGGCCTCCGCAGCCTGTCACTACCATCAGGCGCTCCATTCGCGCGCCTCCTCGTACATGGTCAGGACGTTCTCCGGTGGAACGTCCGGCTGGATGTTGTGGACGGCGGTGAAGACAAAGCCTCCGCCCGGCGCGAGGTCCGAGCACCTCCGCCGCACCTCAGCACGCACATCCTCGGGCGTTCCACGCGGTAGCACGTGCTGCGTGTCGCATCCGCCACCCCAGAACACGAGGTCCTTCCCGAACTCGCGCTTGAGTTCAGCGGTGTCCATGCCCCGGGCAGATACCTGGACCGGATTGATGACCTCAGCGCCGATCTCGATCAAGTCAGGCAACAACTCCCGGACGGCGCCGCACGAGTGGTACCAGAGCTTCGCCTGCGTCTTCGAGTGGATCAGCTCGTAGAGCTTCGCCTGCCTGGGCTTCACCAGACGGCGGTACATCTCGGGAGACAGGAGCGGCCCGCCTTGCCCGCCCAGATCGTCGCCGACCATCACGACGTCAACGTGCGCTCCGACAGCTTCCAGGAAGCCAGCCTCGAAGTCGAGCCAGTAGGCAAGTACATGATCGAGCATGGCCTCGACAAGGTGCGGCTCGGTAGCCAGCGCCTCGTAGAAGCGAGCAAACCCCATCATGTACCAGCAGGACTCATAGATCACACCCGAGATCCCCGTGCATATCGCTCTGGAGGGTGTTGGGAAGGAGGGGTGAGCCGTTGGGACTGACCCCATTTTGCCTGTCGTTGGCAAAACTGGGGTCTGTCCCCTCATCAGGGGCGGCTTCTCTACACCGCTCTCGTCGGTCCCTTCATGCAAGCGGGCCGCCTCCTCTGCCAGTCCCTCGAAGCGAGTCGGGTCCCCTCCGTCCGGCCATGGATGGGCCTCGATGTCGGCTACCGTCTTCGCGTCAGCCAGGGGCGAGTAGGTGATGTCGTGATACAGGCCGTTCTCCAGTGGCATGGACCAGACGACCCCGAACTCGTCGATCAGCGACAGGTACGGCTCCCCGCGGATCGTCGCTTCCTCGAACCGAGGCTCAGACCCCTTGGCTGCCCTGGCGCTGATGTAACGGGTATCTACGCCGAGCAAGTCCAGCACTTCCTCGCTCGGCGCCGCGAGCTGCTGGACGGTGTCCATGATGACAACTTCCTCCTCGCGTCCCAATCGCTCCAGCAGCGCCGCGTATGCGACCCGATGGATGCCGGTCTGGTTGCCGCCGAGGTCGAGCGGGATGCGATCCGGCTTTTCGTGCCGCAATGCCGCCTGAACGCGCTCGCGTGAGGTCATCGACTTCCTCCTACTTCGCCGTGAATGATGCTCGAGCCGACTGCCGCCGCCCCAACTCCTCCACCCGCACCACCCACTCGCCCGTTGGATCGTTCACGGCAATCGGCAGCGTTACGTCGAGCTTGCCGTTCCGCAGCAAGCCATACCGCGACAGATCGCTGAGCGTAGCATCCGGTTCCATGATGTCGATGCGGACGGGCATGAGGCCCGAACCGTCTTCCTGGGCGACGGCGACCGCCACGTCTTCCCCTCGCGCGGCGTCGCCCTGCACGGTCACCGTCAGCGGGCCCGGCTCACGCGGGAAGAAGCCGATGATCTGCCCGCCACACGGCGGAAGGTCGAACGACAGCCGCCATCGGTCGCCCGCCGCCTCGCACGAGAGGTTCGCATCGGGCGTCAGCGCCGCGACCCACTCGCCCAGCCCGCGATCCGCGGCAAAGGTGGCTCTCTGAGGCAAGCCCTGCTCGCGAACGCGCTGCCAGCGGCCGAGGTACCTCCCGGACACTCTCTTGTCGTTCACCGCCACCAGGTAGGTGGCGCCCTCGGCCTTCAGAACGTTGTACACCACGTCGGGCGTCTCGCATCGCACCTCGAGGTCCAGCTTCTCGTCGAGACGCCGCGCCAGCTCTGCGTGGGTGCCGAGTGACCGCCACTTCAGGTCATTGAGCTTCTGTAGCTCCTCGGCGACCTGAGGTGGCAATGCCTGGTCCGAGTCCGCGTGCTGTTGGCGCAGTTCCTGCTCGCGCTTGAGCAGGTCCTCGACCTCGCTCGGCTGCTCTGCCTTCAGACGCACAATGCCGGGGATCTCGACCCCGCAATTCTCGTCCGCCAGCACCAGTCCACCATCATCGATGAACTGCCTCAACGCCTCGGCCTCGGCGGCCGTTACGGCCGGCGTGTTGGGCAACACAACGACCTGGTACTGCGAAGGAACTCCCTCTTCCGTGAAGGCGTCGTCGTACAGCGCATCGTAGGGGACACCGGTCGCCGTTAAGGCCTTCTGCAGCCAGCCGCCGGTCCACCAACGCTCGTTCGAGTAGAGACTGGCAGCCAGGGATAGAACCACAGCGACCCGCCGCGGCCGGTTGCGCCACGCTTTCACCAGCCGACCGTACGGCTTCCACAGCGTCTCCCCGAGCGCCGCCATCTCGTCGGCGACCTCGGGGATGAACAGCCCGCCTCCCTCCCCCATCTCCTTGCCTTTCTCCCAGGCAGCCTCGTCGTCCAGGCCCTTCAGCTCCTTCTCCAGCTCTTCGAGTGTCAGCATCTTGTCACTCGTCAGGACCCGGTGCCACCCCCAAAAGGTCATGAGCTCAATCGGGCGCGAGCAGCACAGCCACACCGCCTCCCGCACCATGTCCGGTGGCGGCGTCGCCGCGTACGGTGCCGCCGTCCCGGGCTTGAAGAGGAACTGCGGCATCCCCGAGGGGCGCGTCTGGAGGCCACGGCAGATGCCGGTCAGCGACTCCTGCACCGGGATCATGTTCTTCGGGTCCTGGTAGTACACCCACTCCTCGGCGATGTCGGCCTTCTGGTGGCGGACAACGGGCGGGCAGCGCAGGATCGGCTCCAGGATGCAGAGCACATCGGGGCGGACGCCGTGGATGGCATCGATCATCGACTCGTTCAGGGGCGCTTCGCTGCCGAAGCCCTTGTGCCAGCTTTCGGTGAAGCGGAGCAGCCGGTTGTCTTCGGAGACGACGCCGCCCGCCGGGCGCCAGTCGTCACCGAGAAGCGTGGGCGAGAGACGGTTGAAGGGCAGCACGATGTTCCACGCCTTCTCCTGCGGGACCATCCACGGATGCATGTCAATCCCGAAGCGGCGCTGCACCTCATCCCTGGCCGCCTCCGAGAAGTCCAGCTCGCTACTCCATTCGGTGTTGATGATGCTCGTCACGAAGTTGGGGCAGTGCTCGATCTCGCCAGCATAGGCCGAGGCCTGCTCCCGGGCGGCGGTAAGCACCTGCGGATTCCGCACGTTCAGCGACCCTGGTGAGCCGTCACAGCGGACCACCCGGTCCTCCGGATGGCCGGGACGAGGGAAGCCCCGCGGCCCTCGCAGGTGCGAGAAGGCGAACAGGCCCTCCTCGGCCGCGATGTCAACCAGGGGCAGTCCGCCGCCCGTATCCACCACCGTTACGCCGGCTGCCTTCAGCCTCCGTTGGACTTCGCGGTCGCCGCCATACCAGGAGATAACGTTGAGCTGCTCCCGGTCCTTGAACGGCCCGACCCTCATGGGATAGGTTGCGCTCTCCCGGTCACGGCCCGGCGCCTCCCACGTCACCCGCGCTTCGTACTCCCCCTGCCGCAGTCTGCAAGGCGTGATCGGCAGCTCCACCTCGACGGCGTCCTCGGCTGGCACGTCTACGGTAGCGGAGACCGGCGGCAGCGGCGGGATCTCCAGCCGCACCCGTAGCTCGCGAATAGCCGCCCGGGTGCGGTTCAGCGCCCGGAAGTGCAGGTCATAGTCGTACAGGTCTCGCCCAAGGCACCGCACGGGATTGTCCCACTGGACCACGACCTCCGGCGCCAGCGGAAGGGGCTCGGTGCGACCCGCCAACCAGCGGACCTCATCGGCGGTCAGTGGCCGGTCGAAGGTCACGAACTCATCGACCGTGCCCTCCGCGCAGGTGATCGGCGCGCGGTGCGAGCTGCCCACCGTCATCCGCCAGTTCCCACGCACGATCGCTTCCGGATCAACCTCCCCGACCGGGACTCTCCCCGCTTCCTCCCCGTTGACGTAGCACGCTCCGCCACCCCCATCCCAGCAGAGAGCAAGGTGCGTCCATTCGTCAGGCTCGACGGTTGCCTGGCTGACGGCTTTCTGGCCGCGGGCGACGAAATCGACCTTCCGGTCGCCCCGCGCACCCAGCGCAAACGGCTGGTTCCAGTACTCGTTCACCTGGAAGAAGCGCTTGACCGAGACCATCTCCGACGGCCGCACCCAGAGCGCGACCGCACCGCTCGCCGGATCGAGGGTCTGCGCCGACAAGGGAACCGTGAACAGCTCGACCGCCCGGCGGGTCATCCCCGGCACCCAGCTCGTCGGAGAGAAACGGGCGGAGTAGAATCGCCCCGCCTGCTCGACCTGCAGCGCATCGACGCAGAAGGTGGTGGGTCCGGGCGAGGCCGACCGGATGACCAGCCGCAGATCGTCCGGCTTCTGCAGGGGTTTGCCCTCGAACTGCTTCATGTCGAGGTCGTACGGTAGAACGCTGAACGCACGCCGCCATTCCGTAGTCAGCTCGACCTGTGCCGGCTCGGAGGTCACTTCGTTGGTGCGGTCCTCCAGCAGCAGCTCGACCTTCTCTCCACCCTCTGCCCCCCGAAGATACGCAGACCCGATATGCCGCAAGATGATCGCCGTCATCACGGGCGGCGTCTCGACGCCACTACCGACCGCAGGAGCCTGAACTTCCAGGCTGCCGCCACCTACCAGGGGCTCGCCCATGCCAAACGTGGCCCCACCGATGGCGCTGAAGCCGGCTGGGTCCCCATCGGCCGTTGCTTGCGGAAGCCAATTCTGCATCCCGCGGCTGACATCGCCATAGTCGCCGGACTCCAGGAACAACCCCGGCCCGAACCTGCCGGGCACCCAGCGGGCCTCATGCGGCGCAAGTTGGCTGAAGTCCGGGTCGTACGCGATGGACTCCCGCACAAAGCGGCCCCGGATCCCGCCTCCCTGACCGAGGTAAGCGTCAGTTGAGCCGTCGAAGGGGACATAGACGAGCACTGACGACACAAGGTCCGCGTCTTGCGCTCGCACCGGGCACGCCATGAGTAGCAGCCCAATCACAACCATTGCCCCGCCTCCTGCGCTGTCAATCCGGCACTCACTATCCATTCCCCCCATCGGGCATGCCGGACCTTCAGCGGCCGTCGAACCTGGCAGAGGCGTGCCGGGCCAGCGCGGCGAAAGGGAGGGTCGATGGCAGTTGATTGTGGGCATGATCCAACGCGATCGCGACAACGACGCAGCACCGCACGTGCTCTCGCAGTGACCGACAGCAATCTATGCACCAGGAGGAGCGGGAATGGACGAGGAGCTTTTTGTCAGCTATGCCCCGGAAGACCGCGACAAGGTGATGCAGTTCGTCGAACGCCTTCGTCAGGCGGATGTCTCGGTGTGGGCCGACCCCGGCGACATTCCGGACCCGCTGCTACGCGGCGCGCAGATCGTGGAGGCCATCGACGCGTGCAAGATGGCGGCCGTGATGGTCTCGCAAGCAGCCGCAGAATCACGAGACGTGCTCAAGGAGGCCTTCCTCGCCTCGGAGGCCGGCAAGCCGGTCCTTCCCTTACACCTGGAGCCTACCGAGGCGCCGACCGGGCTGCGGTACCAGTTGGCCGGCATCCGGCCGATCGAGCTGTTCGACGGCGACCCGGATGTGAAGCTGAAGGTGGTGTTTC
>CBFDAZ010000183.1:0-8647 GCA_965602825.1 uncultured bacterium | reverse complement strand
CTTCGAGACGAGAGGTAATGCGGTCGGGCAGGTCCATCGACTGCGCTTCCGCGACCAGGCCACGGCAGCGCTCGGCTGCCGCCAGCATCTCTACGAAGTCGGGCCCGTCGTTGTCCTCCGGGGAGAAGCTCTCGTACCGCATGTGCTTGCGTGGGAACAGGTTCTCGGCGTCGCCCTCCAGGCGTCGGCTGAGGCCGTACTTCAGCTCGGAGACGTTGCTGAACGCCGTCTCGAGGTTGTCGTAGAAGCGGCGCATGACGGCCGCCGCCGGGCCGTATCGCCCGCGGAAGTAGTCGTCATACAGCGCCTGAACGTCCAGGTGTGGGTCCCACAGCATCCGCGCCAACTGGTAGTTGGTCAGCGCCTTGTTGCCCCAGTTACCGGTGGTGCAGTGCATGTAGTGCATGTGGCGCGCGCCGGTGTCGTAGTAGTGCGGGATGTCGTGCGCCATGCTGCTCTTGAAGCAGATCGGCAGGCATTTGTAGCCGGAGACGTTGTAGTATTCGCCGATGAAGATCTGTCCGCGGTAGTGGCGATCCGGATCGAGCGCCCAGCCGTGGTAGTGCTTCTGGTACCGCGCGTTGTACTCGGTGCACGTTGGGTCATCGAACGTATGCACGTAGCACCGGACGATCGGGAAGAAGGTGGCGATGCAGCCCTCGTAGTCGAAGTCCGCGGGGAGTGGGTGGGAGGCCGGCTCGATCACATCCGCGTAGGCCAGGAACATCACCTGCACGTCCCGGTGCAGCCGCCCCTCTTCTCGCGCCCGGAGTACTGCCTGCCGGAGCTGGTGCACCAGCAGCAGGTTCCGGTCAGTCGGTGTCCCCAGCGCCTTGCAGTCTTCGCACTCGCACCATTTGCCCCCATCGAGCGTCCAGAAGTTGATCGTGTCCGTATTCCGCCATTCGCCGTCGATGAGGTCGTGGACGAGGTTCTTCATGAACTCGGTAACGGCGTTCTGATTCGAGGTGCAGAAGTTGTCCCCGAAGCCGTCCTGGATGCGGTTGCTGCGCTTGTCGCCACGGAGGCCGTACCATTCCGGATGCGCCTCGAAGTACGTCAGTCTGCCGTCGCCGTTCGTATCGCCGGGGAACTCGGGCGGCCGCGAGTACGGGTCCTCCGGCTTCTGCTCGTCATCGCCAAAGAGAGGGTGGTTGTACGGGTACTCGGCGTGGGGAGACAGGAAGCGGTGCTGGTGCTGATGCCCGCCGCAGGTCAGCTTGATGCCTCGCTTCTTCAGGGCGGGATGGTTGTCTTCCGCATCGGTCCACAGGTTCATGCCATTGCGGGCCATCCAGTCGAAGAAGTCGCTGTTGCCTCGGTCTTCCCAGGCCCAGAAGCCCCGCGTATTGAAGGCCGGAGCGTCCTCCACGTTCAGGTCCGGCAGATGATCCAGCTCGATCTGCGGCACTTCCTCGTTCACCCGTCCGGGCGCGTACCAGCGCACCCCGAGCAGCCGCAGCAACCGATAGGCGCCATAGAGCGTGCCAACCCTCGATCCGCCCGTGATCGTGAGTATCCGTCGGCCGCTCTGTCTTCGCGTCAGTAGCCGGAAGCCCTCCGGTTGGAGCGACTCATCGTGATCCGGGGCGAGCAGGATGACATCGCCGTCCGGGAGCGGATCCGGCCGGGCAATCTGGAACGAGTCGTGCCGCCCCGTCAGCCGGCGCAGGTAGTCCTGCAGCTCGACGGCCGCGAACGAGTGCGTGCAGATGTTGTCGTCGGCCAGATCGGCATCGCGCCAGTTGACGTGCGCGTGGTCTCTTCCGGCGGCCTGCCCAGAGGGGTAGTCGCCGAAGTCGACGGCGATCGACATCTCCGGCGCCGCGAAACCCGGCACACACCACAGGACAATCGCGCACCATGCGATCATGCTGGACCTCCAACTCACTTGATCTTCCGCCGGGCCCTCTTCCGCTTGGGTCTGACCCAGTAGCCGCCCTCGAGCCGGGTCAGAAAGCCCGAGTCTTTGGTCTTGAGCGGCAGATCGATCCTCTGGGACAGGCGGCTGGACTCGTAGGTGGCGAAGATGATCTCCGTTGAGCGCAGGGCGTTGCGCGCCGCCAGCACCGGCTCCCGGCGCTTCTCGAGGCACTCGACCAGGTCCACGATGGCGCGGTTCACGGCCTCCATGCCGTGAAGGCCCTCCTTGGTCTTGATGGCCTTCCAGCCCTTGCGGCCCGAGGTGAGCAGGCGAACGTGCGGCGCCGGGTTGTGGACCTCGATGATCCCTTCGCTGCCGATCAACCGGAGCTCGGCGCCGATGTCCGCCTCATGTCCGGTGACCAATAGGCCCCGCACGCCGTCGGCGAACTTGAAGTGGCTGAGTCCCTGGCTCTCGTGTGGCAGGCCGAACACGCTGCGGTCGTTGCGGCCGTCGATCTGGCCAATCACCCACTCGATGTCGGCCTCGTTGTTGAAGAAGCAGAGCATGTCGAACCAGTGGGTGCCCCAATCCATGAGATTCGGGCAGGTGGCCTCCAGACGCTGCAGCTCGCCGATGGTGCCGTCATGGGCCATCTCTTTGGCTCGCCGGAACGGCTCCAGGAAGCGGCGCTGGTGGTTGAGGGTGAGCTGCACACCGGCCCTCTCGCAGGCCCGCACCATCTTCTGTGCCTCGCCCCACGTGGGCGCCATCGGCTTCTCACTGTGGATGGCCTTCACCCCGGCCTTGGCGCAGTCCACGACGATCGGGCAGTGGGTTGCCGGGTAGGTGCAGACGCTGACGATGTCAGGCTTCACTTCCTTGAGCATCTTCCTGTGGCTGTCGAAGGTCTGGGGGACGCCGAATCGCTCGGCGAGGGCCTGGGCGTTGTCCGGCTTGATGTCGGCGACGGCGACGAGTTCGATGCGGTCATGCGCTGTGTGGGCTGTGGCATGGCCGTGGCCCATGCCCCCGTAATGGCCGTCTCTGCGCTTGCTGCCGGCCCCGATGATGGCGGCGCGGTAGGTCTTCGGCATTGCACTTCCCTCCATGCGCGGTCAGTGATCCGACTCGGCATTACTGCCTCCGACGTGCGTGGTTTCGGCGCCCTACCTGCATTCCCTCTGCCGGCGCGGCAGTTCCGAGTTCCGGGTCTTGGGGTTCCGGGGGCTGTGGTGCAAGCTCGGAGTCTGCAGGCCAGTTTGTTGCGCCGCCATAGTGACTCCCGACTCCTGCCCCCGTCGTTCCCGTGCCCTGTTACCCGTTGCCTGGCGTATGGAGCGGCGGGAACGTAACCGGAGGGTTGACAGGGGTGGTCATGGGGTACGATACTGCCACAGATGGAGCAGCAAGGGCCGAAGGGGAAGGCAATGAGTGGGAAGCTAGATGATGCCATCCTGCGCGGTGCAGGGACATTGCGGAAGTTTGGTGCCAGGGAAGTCTACGTGTTCGGGCCCACGGTGGAGGCCGCTCTGGATGGAGACTCCGACATCAGCTTCGCGGTCGTCGGGTTGCCGCCCGAGTCGTTCTACCGGGCCGCCTCCGGCACCATGACCGAGACAGGGCTGTCTCTCCACCTGGTCGATCTGGACGAGGACACGCCTTTAGTGAGGTTCCTGAGGGAAGAGGGCGAGTTGCGGCGTGTGCCCTAGATTACGGTCGAAGGTGGACTTCGACACCGAGCAACTGCGGGCGCTCCTCGAAGTCTTCCGTTGCCTGTTGACCGCTCCGTCGGACTGGCAGCCTGCCCCGGTCGAGTTGGTCGCTGTCGCGGCCGTGCTTCACTCTTTCTACTGCGGCATCGAGAGGCTGTTGGAGTATATCGCCGAGGGGGTTGACGGTGGGGCGCCAGACGGCAAGGCGTGGCATCGCGAGCTCGTGGACCGGATGACGACGCGAACCGACCGGCGTCCCGCTGTCCTGTCCGTTGAGCTGGCTGACGACCTGAAGGAATACCTGGCGTTCCGGCACCTGTTCCGAAAGACCTACCTCCAGGACCTCAGATGGAACAAGATGCGCCCTCTCGCACTGCGGTGCTCCGACGTGCTTGCCACATTCAGCGAGGAGATCGAGCGGTTCTTGGCTGCGCTGGAGCGCGACGCATAGCGAGGGCGTTCCCCCTCCATCGACGCTGCCCGCAATGCACCCCCGGGGCCGTTCGCCGTTCCTATTACCTGTGACCTGTTACCTTGCCGTCTGGAGCGCCGGGAGGGTTGACAGGAGCGTCGTGGCACTCCATACTTCGTACGGTTCCGAGCCCGAGCGCTGGGAGTGATGGCCGTGAAGGAAGATGAGCTCCAGGAAGTGATCGAGAAGGCCGTCAAGACACTGAAAGGCGCCGGAGCGGAGGAGGTCCACGTCTACGGGTCCGCCGCACACGGGACGATGGGTGAGGACTCGGATCTGGACCTCGCGGTTGTGGGGCTCCCTCCGGAACGCCTGTGTGGCGCCATAGCCGGGACCATGAGTGCAACGGGAGTCGAGGTGCATCTGGTGGACCTGGCAGAAGACACGCCGTTCGTGAGGACTCTCAAAGAGGGCGGGGAACTCCGGCGTGTGGGATAGCCTTCGGCGCTCAACTGACGCGGAACTCAAGCAGCTCGAGGAGCTGTTGGACACATTCAGCTCCCTCCTGGAACGTGGGCGGCACGATGTACCTGAGCCAGTCGACGTGCTAGCTCTCTCGGCGCTTCTGCACAGCTTCTACAATGGTGTCGAGACCATCATGAAGCGGATCGCCCGGGAGGTGGACGGGGAAGCGCCGCGAGGGGGTGCTTGGCACACTTAGCTCCTGGAGCAGATGAGCGAGGCGACTGACCAAAGGCCACCGGTGTTGTCCAAACCGACCCGCGAGCGTCTGATGGAATACCTGGGCTTCCGCCACCGCTTCCGCTACCTCTACGGGCACCAGCTCCGGTATGACATCATGCGGCACTTGGTGTTGGGTTGCCAGGAGACACTGTGTGCGCTCAGCACGGAGGTTCACGCGTTCTTGGCTGCGCTGGAGCGCGACGCATAGCGAGGGCGTTCCCCCTCCATCGACGCTGCCCGCACTGCAGCCCCGGGGCGGTTCGCCGTTCCTATTGCCTGTGACCTGTTACCTCGCCGTTAGTCCCCGCCGTTAGTCCCCGCCTTGACACCCGACCACCCTCTTCGGTATACTCTGCCCCACGAAAAGCCCCCATCGTCTAGCGGTTAGGATACCGGGTTCTCAGCTCGGCGGCCGGGGTTCGAGTCCCCGTGGGGGTACCAATTGCAGAATCACGGACGGCAGCCGCCGTGGCCGGTCTGCCGTCCGTTGATCTTAGGTGCGCGGCGCGGTTCACCGGGGGCCAGCGTGAGACACGAGGTCGGCTCGCTCGTCATCGAGATCGTGGAGGGTGACATCACGGCGGCTGATACCGATGCCATCGTCAACGCCGCGAACAACCACCTCTGGATGGGCGCTGGCGTAGCGGGCGCCATCAAGCGGGCCGGTGGCGTCGAGGTCGAGAGAGAAGCCGTCGCCAAGGGCCCCATTGAGGTGGGCAGCGCGGTCGAGACGACGGCCGGAGCGTTACCCCACAGGTACGTAATCCACGGCGCCGTCATGGGGCAGGACCTCAGGACCGACGCCGATCTGATCGCTCGCACCACACGCGCGTGTCTTGAGGTCGGAGACAGGCTGGGGCTTGCCTCGGTGGCTCTGCCTGCCTTCGGGACTGGGGTGGGCGGATTCCCCCTTGATGAGTGTGCAGAGGCAATGGTAGGACAGGCAAGGGATTTCTCAACCCACGCAGAGAGCCTCAAGCGTGTGGTGTTCGTGCTGTTCGGAGAACCCTCGTACAACACGTTCGCACAGGCGGCGAACATCGCTCTGAGCGACTGACCAGGGTGGCCATGGCGACACGCACATCGTACATGCTGGCTCTATCGATTCTCGCGGCTCTTGCTCTCAACGCAGCCGGGAATGCGTCCACGCCCCTCATCCCCTCAGCCGACGAGTACGCCAAGCTCCGGACAAGCGTCAACGCCATCACCGGGCGGAGCATTGCGGACATCCGGGCGAGCCTGTCGGAGCTTGCCGGGCGACACGTCGAGATCTGTGGCAAGGTCTTGGGCAACGCGCATCCGGCCAACGCCAAGTCCCAGTTGATCAATGTGCTGATCCAGGGCCACGACGATAGCTGCTTCGTCACCTGTCCCCCCAGCATCTCGGAGCTGCAACCGGGCCGCTGTGTCCGGCTGCTCCTGAGCACCCCGGAGGGCGCGGCCGATATCTCGGACTGCAAGCTGGAAGCCCTCCTCGAGGACCCCCGGATAGCCACCCAGCAGGCGCAACGGGCCGTGGCCAAGGGCAATGGCGATGGGGAGAAGCGCCTCGAGATCGGGGAGGCGGCGATGGGCGTACGCGACCGCGTTCCTCCGGCCGGTCCCCGGCCGGCGATCCCGTCTCGCGTGAGGCCCGGCGCTGGTGGGCCGAGCCTCCCCTCCGCGCCGGCTGTCCCCCGGTCTGCGCTTCCGCCGCAGATGCAGAACATGCCGACGCTCTCGGGCGGCCAGCGGCCCGCCACCGCTACGCCGGCCATCGCGCCGCGGGTATCCCTCGTGTCCCACACGCAGGGCAGGTACTCCTACGAGCAGGTCGTGAAGATCTGGACTGATTGGGTCCGGGGCATCAATCCCGGGCTAACCGTCGAGCAAGCGGACTTGATCGTCCGTTGGACCCTCTACTGCTCGGCAGCCAACAACGTCGATCACCGGCTGATGTTCTCAGTCATGCGGTACGAGTCGGACTTCAATCCACGGTGCGTCTCCCACGCCGGCGCCATGGGCCTCACGCAGCTCATGCCCTGCAACGTCGAGGACTTCAGGGTGCGTGATCCGTTCGACATTGCCGAGAACATCCGTGGTGGAACCGAGCACCTGGCTGAGTTCCTCCGGACGTACTCGGGGAAGTCGAACTACGAGCGCACGGTGCTTGCCTTGGCCTGCTACAATGCCGGCCCGAACGCCGTCAAGAAGCACGGTGGTGTGCCTCCGTACAAGGAGACTCAGGACTACGTCCGCAAGGTGCCCAAGCTGTTCGCAGACCTGGTCAAGCAAGGGTATCCGTAGCGAGCGAGACGAGACAACGCGTGAACCTCGATCTCCCTGGGCACGTCGGGGGGTCTTCGGTGAAGGGGCGCAGTCAGCGACTGCGCCCCTTTCCGCGTGTCCGTGGCGCGGGACGGATAGGGCTGCGGAACTCCGGCAATACGCAGCGGCGAAGCGCCCGCAGGTTCCTCAGGTCTGCCTCCAGCGAAGCTTCGGGGGTCTCCATGATCATGGGAAGGTCGCGCAGGAGCGGATGGTTGACGATCGCGCGGAAGCCGTCTCGCCCGATCTCCCCCCGCCCAATGTGCCAATGCCGGTCCACGCGCGAGGCGAAGGGGCTCCGTGAGTCGTTGACATGCAGGAGCTCCAAAGCGCCCAGGCCAAACGCGGCCTCTGCTTCTGCCAGCGCCCGGTCGAGTGCCTCGGGTTGGTGCCAGGTGTAGCCGGCGGCGAAGCTGTGGGCACTGTCAAGACAGACGCCGAGACGGTCCGAGTGGCGACTGAGGCCCATGATCTCGCCGATCTGCCCGTACTCGCTGCCCACGGCATGGCCCATGCCGGCCGAGTTCTCCAGCAGGAGCCTTGGCGTGCCCGATGACTGCTCCAGCGCCGCATCGATGGCCTCGGCGACACGTGAGGTCAGCCAGGCGCGGCTGCGCTCTACCGCTTTTGTTGGGCTCCCGAGATGGGTCACTACGGCCGCTGCGCCCAGTAGCTCGGCGTGGCTGAGGTCTGTCGCCAGGCGCCGGACGCTCTTCCGCCAGAGCGTCTTCTCGGTTGAGGCGGGGTTGATGAGATAGCAGGAGTGGACGAACACGGGCCGGATGTCGTGAGCCGTGACGGCAGCCCGCCATTCTGCGGCATCCGCGCCAGACGGCGTCAAGGCCTTCCACTGCACGGGCGCCCCCACAAAGACCTGCACCGTCTCACATCGCCGCTCGAGAGCACGGCGGAGCGCCTTGCTCAATCCGCCTGTAGTGGGGACATGGAAACCGATCCGCACGTTGTAACTCCTTGGAAAGCCTGGTTCGAGCCTTCCGCAGTTGTCGGTGCCCGTGGGTCTCCCGCGCCGTCCGGCGCGAGCGGTCTCCACACCTCCAACACCGGCCCCCGGGAGGCAGTTCGCAGGCAGGAGGCTGGCCCAGTCTCGCGAAAACCGGTGCAGGAGTGAACGGACATGAAAGCCATCCATATCGATTGCTTCGCGGGCATCGCGGGTGACATGCTGCTTGGGGCCCTCATCGATGCCGACCTCAGCGTTGCGTCTCTGCGCAAGGCTCTCAGCGAGCTCCCTTTCAAGGGCTGGAAGCTGCAGACGGAGTCCGTGCACCGTAAGTCGATCGAGGCGACCCACCTGTCGGTGCAGGCCCGCAAGGGGGCACACGTGCCCCACCATCTTGGGCCTGACGAGATCGCCGACGCCATCCGCGCGGGCAAACTGTCGGAGCCGGCTACCGAGAAGTCGCTCGCGGTCTTGAAGGCCCTGGCCGAGGCGGAGGCCCGCGTGCATGGGAAGCCGGTAAGCGAGGTTCACTTCCACGAGGTCGGCGGCATTGATACGCTGGTCGACATCGTAGGGTCGGTCGTCGGACTGGAGTTGCTGGGCGTTGAGCGGGTGACCTGCTCGCCAATCCCCCTGTCCCACGG
>CBFDAZ010000182.1:0-8648 GCA_965602825.1 uncultured bacterium | reverse complement strand
GAGAAGCCCATCGCGGAGTGTCTGCGCGAAGCCGACGAGATGATCGCCGCGTGCGAGGCCGCGGGCGCGGTCACCGCCATCAACACGAGCCGCCGCTGGCATCCGGTCTGGCATCGCGCGGCGGAACTGGTGGCTCGCGGGGAGATCGGCTATCCCAAGACGGCCGTCTGCTACGGCGTCGCCGGGATATCGCACAATGGCTCGCACCTGATCGACACGTTGAGGCACATCATCGGCGATGATGTGGACTGGCTCGTCGGCCACATCGACGACGACGAGCGCGCCGCCGGAGAAGACGACTGCCAGGGCCTGGCCCTCCTCCACTTCAAAGGCGGCACGCACGGGTACATCAACATGATCGATCCCGGGGTGACGAGCTTCGAGATCGACGTGGTCGGTGAGAAAGGCCGGGTGCGCGTGTCGGCAAACGGCTTGGAGGCGGAGCTGTGGACGGCTGGCGAGAACCTCGTGGGCCTGGCCATGAATCGACAGCCCTTCCCCAGGCCCGTACGGCTGCAGGGCACGGCCCTCAACGCCGTCGATGACATCATCGAGGCCATCGAGCAGGGCCGCCCAACTCGCTGCACCATGCGCGACGGGAGAGCGGCACTCGAGATCGCCATGGCGCTGCGAGATTCGCATCGGCGGGGAGGGGCGCGGGTCTGCTTACCGTTTGACGATCGTGAAGCGCGGATCAAGGCCCCCTGACACGGTAGGCGACTGGGGCATACGTCCTGACCTGAGCCGTGAGGGGGGGCCGAATACGAGCCTGCCGGCGTCTGCAGGCGAAGTGTCCGGCCCGAATCCGTCACACGAAGGCCCTAAGCTAGCGCGCATGGGCGACGGGTGACAGGCAGTAGGGATGCCCGAGCAACGAGGGACGAGCAGCTAGTGACCTTCCACCTCACGGTAGACATCGGCGGCACGAAGACCGCCTGCGCTGTCGCGACAAGCGACGGCCAGATCATCGAACGCCGCGAGCATCGCACGCCGCTAGCGAAGGGCCCCGATGCGTGCCTCGAGCGCATCGCGCGCGATCTGCGGGGCGTGCTGCGTGCCGCTGGCGCGAAGCTTCACAGCCCGCCGCAGTCGATCGGCGTCGCCGTCGGCGGGCCGCTCGATAGCAAGGCCGGCGTCGTCTATTCCCCGCCGAATCTCCCAGGCTGGGATGCGGTGCCGGTCAAGGCCTTCCTGGAGGAGGCCTTCAGCCTGCCGACCTTCGTTGAGAACGACGCCAACGCCGGCGCGCTGGCCGAGCATCGCTTCGGCGCTGGCCGCGGCACACGCAACCTTGTGTACCTGACCCTCGGCACCGGCATCGGCGGGGGGATCATCGTGGCTGGGAGGCTGTACCGGGGCACGACGGATGATGCCGGCGAGATCGGCCACACCACCATCCTGCCTGACGGTCCACCTTGCCTCTGCGGGAAGCGTGGCTGCCTCGAAGCCCTTGTCGCCGGTCCCGCGATCGCCCGCCGCGCCCAGCGCCTGGCCGAAGATCATCCGAAGAGCCTCATGTGGCGGCTCGCTCGTAGGGGCGCCAGGAATGGCGCCCGCCGTTCGTGCGCGTCAGCCCGACACGCAGAGGCCATCACTGCCGAGACGGCCCTCGAGGCAGCCAGGCAGGGCGACCGAGCAGCGCGGGAGGTCTGGCGCGAGACCGGCCATTACCTGGGCCTCGGCATCGCCAACCTCGTCCAGGTGCTCAACCCGCAAGTCGTCGTGATCGGCACGATTGCGGTCCACGCGGGGGAGATGCTCCTGCGGCCCACCCGGCGCTCGGCGCGTGAGCATACCTGGCCGCGCGCCTGGAAGGCCGTGCGGATCGTGCCGGCGAAGCTCGGCGCGAAGGTGGGAGATCTGGCGGCGCTGTGTTGCGCGTTGAATGCGGGCAGATGAGCACGCGGATCCTGTTCTGTGCAATAGAGGCGTCATCATGGAGTCCAGCATTACCGACGACCTGCGGGAGTCGATGGCAGCGATCGAGCGCACGATCGACGAATGTCTGCCGGTCATCGCCCGCGCCGCCGAAGTCGTGATCGACTGCTACCGGCAAGGCGCGAAGGTGCTGATTGCGGGGAATGGAGGCAGTGCGGCGGATGCGCAGCACTTCGCGGGGGAGATGCTTGGTTGGTTCCTCGACAAGGAGCGCGGTCCGCTGCCCGCCATCGCCCTGACGACCGACACATCCGTGCTTACCAGCATCAGCAACGACGCCTCGGTCGATGTCGTGTTTGCGCGGCAAGTGGAAGCACACGCCCGCAAAGGCGATGTGTTCATCGGCCTCAGCACGAGCGGCCGGTCGGCCAACGTATTGAAGGCGACGGAGGCGGCGCGGGAAGCAGGCGCGACGACCATCGCCCTGTGCGGACGGCCAGGCAGTCCACTGGCCGAACAGGCTGACATCGCCATTTGCGTGCCCGCCGACCTGACGCCACACGTCCAGATCGCCCACGCCGCTGTCTTGCACGCGATCTGTCGCGCGGTCGACGAGCAGCAGTGGGATTGACCTGGGAGGAACCAGATCATGTCGTCAGCCGACTTCTCTGTACTTGGGACGAAGTGCTTCGATCTGCGGCTGTTTGACCCGCAGGACGGGATCACGATTCGCGAGCCCCTGGCCGCTGGTCCGGGGTACTGGGCCGGCGCCCCAACGGTGCAGTATGATCCGGTGAACGAGCGCTTCTACCTGTTCTACCGTCTCCGCCAGCCGCGGCCGATCCGCGGCGGCGAGTGCCGTATCGCAGAGAGTAAGGACGGCATCGAATTTGAGGACATCTGGAGCGCGAAGAGCGCGGACTTCGAAAGCTCCTCGATAGAGAAGTGCTCCGTGTTCCGGGGACTCGACGGGCGCTTCCGTCTGTACGCAAGCTACGTGGACGGGGAGACCGGCAAGTGGCGGGTGGACGTTCTGGAGGCCGACGGCCCCGCAGGGCTGAAGCCCGCTTCACGCCAGAAGGTGTTCGTGGCCGACGATCTGGACGCCGAGGGAGTGAAGGACCCGTACGTGTTCGTCTTCAATGGCGTCTACGTCATGCTGCTCAGCTACGCCCCCCATCCGAGGCAGGCAACCGACGAGGAGACGATGCACAGCACGGGGGATGTGTACAATACAGGTGTGACCACTTCCGAGACCGGCCTGGCGATCAGCCGGGACGGCGTTCACTTCGAGTGGCAGGGCAATGTGTTCCGTCCCGGCACGGGCTGGGATGCTTACTGCGCGCGCATCGGCAGTGTTCTGTGCTGTAGCGGGGACTTCCCCGTCTACTGGGCGGGCTTCTATGATGGCAGCGCCTCAGTGGAGGAGAACTACGAGGAGCAGGCAGGGCTGGCCATAAGCTGGGACTTGCGGCGCTTTGTGACACTGACGCCGTTCGGACCGTGGACGACCTCCGGCGGCGGGTCGGGGAGCGTGCGCTACGTAGACGCCCTGGAGTTGGGGCATGCGATCCACTACTACTACGAGTTCGCGCGGGCTGACGGCTCACACGAGCTGCGGCTGAGTGTCGTCAGCAGGGCCGGCCAGTAGATCAGACTCTCCGCGCCAGGACCAGCACTTCGCGCGAGCGGCCCCGGAAGGGTCGCCAGTTGTAGCCGCCGTAGACCGCCTCGATCGGCAGGCCTGCGCGGTCGAGCATCTCCTCCAGCTCTGTGAGGGTGTAGCAGCGGATAGAAGCCCGGTACAGCACTTCGCCACTGCCAGCCGCCCTGAAGACGCTAACCAGTCGGTCGCGCGTCGCATCGTGTGAACATTCGAGCCACACCGCCCCCCCTCCCTCCAGCGGCACGACCTCCGAGAAGGGCAGGTGTGAGAGCTGGTAGTCCCGGTTGCGGGTATCGAGCAAGAAGCGCCCGCCCGGCTGCAGGCAGCGCGCGATCTCCTCGATGGTCAGCCTGTTCTCGTCGTCCGAGAGGTACCCGAAGCTGTTGAACAGACACAGGACAACGTCGAGGGAGCCATTGCTGAAGGGGAGCCGTTGAGCCTCCCCGCGCACCAGACACGCGGACACGTCCGCAGAGCGGGCCGCGGACCTGGCCTGCCTGAGCATGAAAGCCGAGACGTCGAGGCCGATGACCGGGTAACCTAGCTCGGCGAGGGGCACCAGGTGGCGACCGGGACCACAGCACAGGTCCAGTACCCGCCTGGCCTGCCACGGCTCCATAAGGCGATGCAGACCGGCAACCTGTGCTGCGGTCACGCGCTCATCGGGGAAGAAAGCCAGCCGGAGCGAGTGGGGGCTCTCGAAGAAGCGGCGCCACCATTGATTGTCCGGCTGTCCGCAGTCCGGGCTTCCCATGGGAAGGTTGGCCACCCGTAGGCCGGGACCAAGGGAGGATCATGCGACAGAGCTCGAAGCTTGGGCGGAGCGCGGCCCGGCAACAGGCAGGCGAACAGCAAAGGTTGAGCCCGCGCCAACGGCGGAGCGCAAAGTCACCTCGCCCCCATGGGCCTCGACGATGAGCTTGACGATCGCCAGCCCCAGCCCGGTCCCTGCGACGGCTTGGGTATGTCGGTTTCTGGCACGGTAGAATTTCTCGAACACGTGGGGGACATCCTTCGCGGGTATCCCGTGCCCGCTGTCGGTTGCGGAGAGCACAACGCGATCACCCGTACGCCTCACATTGACGGCCACCGACGCCCCCGGAGGGCTGTACTTGATGGCGTTCGTCACCAGGTTCTCGACGACCCGCTCGAGCTTGCGGACGTCTCCTCGGACCTCCGTATGGGCCGTTTCGCCCTCCGCCGACAGACTGACACCGTGGTCCTTGGCCACCGGCTCAAGCGCGGCCACGATGGACTGGGCGACCATCATCACATCGACGGTCTCGATGACCAGTTCCTCTCGCCCGGCCTCGAGGCGAGTGACCGCCAGCAGCTCACGAACGATCGACTCCACGCGGCCGGCCTGCCGGTGTATCGCCGCGGCGTACCGTCTGGCCACGGAGCCCTTACCCACCTTCCCGAGCAGCAAGTCGGAGTAACCGATGATTGAGGTCAGAGGGGTCCGCATCTCATGGGCGGCGACGCTCATGAGCCTGGCCTCCACCCGGGCGGGACGACAGATGCCGGTTACGTCAATGCAGCGGATGGCAAGGCCGCCCGGCGCGTCGCCCTCAATCGCCACTTGGGTGAGAGTGGCGACGTAGTTGTACTTACCCGTAGGATCCTCAATATCGCAGATGAAGGGCGTCCCGTGAACGAGCACGTCGGTGGCCGCCTGGCGCGCCTCGTCTGGTGAGAGACCGGTTGCCTCGACCAGCAGCGGCACGAAATGGGTCCGAGCGAGGTCCGATTCCCCCGTACCGAACAGGGCTTCGGCCCTGCGGTTCCAGAGCACCGGCTTGCCGGCCATGTCGAACAGGATGACGGCCTCGTGAACGCTCGATCGCCAGGCTGCGGCGAGGGCGGTCTGTCGTTGGCGGCCCATGCGGGCGGACCGCAGCCAGGCGACCCGCGCAGGCAGCGGAAGTGCGCTGGGCTTCTCTCTCATGGGGCCTGAGGCGAAACTCACATCAGCCCCCGGGTGACGTCCCGTCAGTAGCTGCCGTGCCGCTCGGACGCCGAACTCGACCGCCTCAGCAGGCAGCGGGAGGTCCCGGCTGGCCAGCATGAGCGACACTGCCTGACCTCCCCAGCCAACTACGGGGATCGCCAGAACATGCCATTCCCCGCCCCGGGCCGCCGCGGAAGGCCATGTGCCGAGGATGGGCGCCTTGGTGTTCATCGCTTCGCTGCCCAAGGCGTAGAGCGACGGCGCGCGAGGCCATTTGGCGGGCCCCTCACCCAACACCATCGCCACGCGGCGCAGGCGCCCCCCGCCGCCGAAAACCAGGGCTGCTGCGGGGAGTTCGTGCCACCTCACGATGGACTGCAGGGCCCTCTCAACTTGCGCTCTGGGGGAGGCCTCCTCCATCTCACCCGTCGTTGGTTCCAGTCCCAGCCGCGCCCGAAGCTCGCGGTCGATCATCTGTCCGGCCTCGGAGAGTTCCAGACAGACCGTCACCACGAAGGCAAGAAGCACCGTGCCGGCAGCCGGCCAGGGCGGGACGAAGAGCCTCCAGCCGATCCGGGCCGCGAGAAAGACGGCCAGGACCGCGGACAGAGCAACGAGGCTGGCCGTCGCCTTCCCCCGTAGACCCCGATCGCTGAGCCCCAGCATCAGCAGGACCGAAAGGAGCACGAGACCACTCCCGTAGACTTCCGGGGGAGCCTCGCGGATCGATGGCCCGACCAGCGCGGTGGCGATGGCCCACGCCACCGTCGGCGCGGGGCCCGCGCGGCGGGCCGGCAGTTCGCCGGCAAGAGCCGCCTGCCATTGGGCCACCCGATGCGAATGGGGGATCCCGGTGAAGACCACGACCCGTCCGGCCACCAGAGGCCGCAGGGCCGCAACCGGGCCCTCGGCCAAGGCCGCCAGGCGGACCTCATTCACCGCTGAGTCAGGGAGGGAGTAATCTATCACGAGCCCCGAGGCCGACGCGAGGCGGCGGAGGTTCGTTTCGATGTCGCGGGAACGGCCCGCCCCCTGTCGCTGGCGTTGCGCCGCCCGGGTGACAGTCTCCGCGATGAAGCCACGGGGCTGCTGACCCCGGCCGGGTGGCGCAGCCGCCGCCACCCGACGGCCGATCCCGCCTTCGCACGAGATCCTCTCCATGCTGAACACGCCCACTCCCGGCCAGCGCGTCGCGACCCGCGGGCCGGCGACGTGCGACCCGCCGGAGCAAGCAACGGCACACCTGGGGTCCGCGGCGTCACGCCAGAGCGGCTCATCCGAGTTATCATCAACCAGGAACCACTCCTCAATGCCCACCGCGACCGCACCGGCAGCCAGGGCATTCCTCAGCGCCGCCCGCCTCGTTGCGACCGAGGCTTCCTCGCCCCCGCGATAGCTCGTCGGTGCCACGACCAGCACGATCGATTGCTCGGGCGCGGGTGAGGGTGCGAGCGCACCCGCGTAGTCGAGCGCCGCGAAGTCCGCTCCGCGGAATCCGCCGGCCCGGTGCACAGCGAAGACCAGCGCTCCCAGTGACACACCGATGAGCGCCCGCCCCAAAGGAGCGTTCCTCAGTCGTCTCATAAGCAACCAGCCCCCACACCCCTACGGCGGGGGGCCCCTCTAGCGCTTATACCACCGTGTTTCAGGGATGTGTGCGTTTCTTTTCAGAATCGCTACAGAGCTCCCGCGCGGGTCGGCGAGCAGTGGCGTCTCGGCGCCCGCGCCACACCGATTTCGCCGGACACGCTGAAGGAGAAGCCTTGTGGCCGTCGAACCTGCCCGGCAGTCGTCATACTGGTTCCAGGAGGCAAGCTGTCATGGCCCCACCTAAGGCAAAAGCCAGCAAAAGGCAGGCGCGAAGCGCCAAGAAGGACACCATCGGTTTCGGCGTCGTCGGCTGCGGTGTGATCGCTCCGTTCCACGTCAAAAGCATCGAGGCTGCAGAGGGCGCTGAGTTGGTGGCGTGCTGCGATATCATTGGGGACAAGGCGAAGGCGTTTGCCAAAGAGCACGGCTGCAAGCACTCGTACCGCGATCTCGACGACATGCTCAAGCAGGACGACGTGCAGGCGGTCTGCATCTGCACCCCCAGTGGGATCCACACCCAGAACGGCATCGCTGCCGCTCAGGCGGGCAAGCACATCATGTGCGAGAAGCCCCTCGACGTGACGCTCGAGAACATCGATGCGCTCATCGGCGCGGCCGACGAGAACAACGTCAAGCTCGGCGGCATCTTCCAGCGACGGACCTATCCCACCAGTCACCTGGTACGCGAAGCCGTGCGCGGCGGCAAGCTCGGGAAGCTGGTGCTCGGGGATGCGTACCTGAAGTACTTCCGGTCCCACGAGTACTACGCCAGTGCGGACTGGCGAGCGACGTGGGAGCTCGACGGCGGCGGCGCCCTGATGAACCAGGGCGTGCATGGCATCGACCTGTTGCTGTGGATCATGGGAGGGGTCACCCAGGTCAGTGCCTTCACCCGACATCTCGTGCGGAACATCGTAGTGGAGGACACCGCCGTCGCGATCCTGGAGTTTGAGACCGGAGCCCTTGGCGTCATCGAGGGAACCACCAGCGTCACGCCCGGTGAGTCGACGCGGCACGAACTCCACGGCGATGACGGCACCATCGTCCTGACCGAGTCAAAGATCACCAAGTGGCACTGCGGCGACGAGACGGAGCCGCCCGAGACGCCCAAGGTGGATACCGGCGGCGGCGGCGTGTCAGATCCCGCGGCAATCGGCGCCGGCGGACACATGACGCTCATCCAGGACCTGGTGAACGCGATCGAGGAAGACCGCGAGCCGATGATCCCCGGACGGGAAGCCCGCCGGGCTGTCGAGTTGATTCTGGCGATCTACCAGTCCCAGTGCACCGGCGCGCCCGTGCAATTGCCGCTGGGCTGCGGCTGATTGCCGCAGCCGATAAGGGAGGTCTCAGCTTTGCCTCATACCAGCAAGCCCGTTGGGATAATCGTGTCCGTCGCGCTGGGCGTCCTCGTACTGGTCCTCATGGGCCTGCCCTCGGCGTGGGGGCAGGAGTTCCGGTCATACCCACAGTTCCGCTATACAGGCGGCCTCCCGGGGAACGGCTGGGCGGTGAACTCGGAGGGGGACGCGGGCTTTGACGGCGCCATGTCGCAGGCCATAC
>CBFDAZ010000181.1:0-8664 GCA_965602825.1 uncultured bacterium | reverse complement strand
ATCCACACGCGGCCCGACGAGGAGTACCGACGGAAGATGATCGATGGCGGCCCAGGCGATTAGGGGCCGCAGACTCACCCGCACAGAGCGCGCCAAGGCAGACTACCCTGAGGAAAGACGCCATGCCGAAGACCGATGACTACCGCGCCGGCAGGACACCGGTGCCGAACGAAATGCTCGCCTGGCAACTGACTGGGAAGGGCCTGGAGAACCTGGGGCAAGACGGGCAGCCAACCAGCGTCCCCGTTCCCTCTCCCGGGTCGCGCGAGTTGCTCTGCCGCATCGACGCGGCGGGGCTCTGCTTCTCCGACATCAAAGTGCTCACCTTGGGCTCCGAGCACCCGCGCATCTCGGGTCGCGACCTGCAGAAGAGCCCTGTCATCATGGGGCACGAGGTTTCCCTGACCGTGGTGCGCGTCGGCGAGGAGCTGCAGGAGGAGTACCAGGTCGGCGATCGCTTCGTCGTTCAGGCCGACATCTACTACCAAGGCCAGGGGCTCGCGTTTGGGTACGCGCTGGACGGCGCCCTCGAGCAGTTCGTCGCCATCGGCAAGGAGATCCTCGAGGGCGACGATGGACGCTACATCATACCGGTGAAGCCTGGTACGGGTTACGCCGAGGCAGCGCTGTCCGAGCCGTGGGCGTGTGTCGAACGGTCGTATCGCGCTTCGCACCGCACGAGCTTCCTGGAAGGGGGCGAGGCGTTCATTGCCGCCGCCCCGGGGGCCGACTGCTCCGACGTCATCTTCGGGAGGCTGGCTGACGGACCGTGGCCGGCGAAGGTCGTCGTGAACCGGCCCCTGCCCGCAAATCTGCGCGCCCCGATCGAGGAAGCCCTCGGCAAGGACGCCATCGAGGAAGTCGCGTGCCCGATGTGCGCCACAGCGGACGGGCGGCAGTACGACGACATCGTTCTGGTGGGCGACTTCGAGCCCGAACACGTGGAGGCCTGCGGCAAGGCTCTGAAGAGCGGCGGCATCCTGTGCCTGATCCGCACTACGCCCCTGCCCCGAAAGGTCGATATCGACGTCGGCCGCATCCACTACGATGACACCCACTACCTTGGGGCCCCGGGCCCGGACATCGCCGCCGGGTACACCAGCCGCGACTCCGATATCAGGCCGGGCGGGAAGGCCTGGTACATCGGCGCCGGCGGCCCGATGGGCCAGATGCACGTGCAGCGGGCGGCCGAGAATCCCAACGGGCCCTCCCTGGCCTTCGCTACCGACGTTGACAATGAGCGTCTCGACACCGTCCCGGATCGCTACGGCGACGCAGCGAAAGCGACCGGCATGCGGCTCGTCTGTCTGAACCCGACGGAGATGGCGCGCGAGGAGTTCGAGAGCCGCGTCCAGGAGTTGGCGCCGGAGGGCTTCGACGACATCGTCTGTCTGGCGCCGGTGCCCGCCCTCGTCAGTGACGCGCTCGACCACCTGGGCCAGGACGGGGTCCTCAACATCTTCGCCGGGCTCGCGCGGGGCACCGTCGCGACGCTCGACCTGTCGCCCGTCTTCCTGCAGGGAGTCAGACTCACCGGCACTTCCGGGTCGGACATATCGGACTTCGAGTTCACCCTCCACAAGACCGAGGCCGGCGAGCTGTCTCCCAACCGCTCGGTCGCAGCCATCGGGGGGATGGTCGCCGCCCACGACGGCCTGAAAGCGGTGAAGGAAGGGACCTTCGCCGGTAAGGTCTTGATCTACCCGCAGATACCGGACCTGCCGTTGACACCACTCGAGAACTTGAGAGACGTGCTGCCCGACGTGGCAGCCAAGCTCGGCCCGAAGAGCACGTGGACCAAAGAGGCCGAGCTGGCGCTGCTAGAGCACGTCCCCACATAGGCATGCTCGCAGTAGCCAACCACTAGCGAGGAACTCGCGATGACTACACTCGCTCCACGCCTGCAAGGGCGCAGCGCAATTGTCACCGGAGCATCCCAGGGCCTCGGCGAAGGCTTGGCCCACCGGCTCGCCGTGGAGGGCTGCTCGGTGTGTGTGGTGGACCTCAACGGCCCCGGCGCGCAGGCCGTGGCGGAGAAGATCGCGGCCGATACCGGCCAGCCGGCCATCCACTGCCAGGCCGACGTCACCAAGCCGGAGGACATCCGGGCGGCCGTCGGCAAGGCCGTCGAGTCCTTCGGCAAGCTCGACATCATGGTCTGCAATGCAGGCATCCTCATCTCAGGGGACACTATCGAGTTCGATCCCGACAAGTGGCGCAAGGTCATCGACGTGAACCTGGTGGGCTACTTCATCTCCGCTCAGGCGGCGCTCAAGGTCATGGCGGAGCAGGGCTCGGGCGTCATCGTCCAGATCAACTCCAAATCCGGGAAGAAAGGCAGCTTCAAGAACTCCGCCTACGCAGCCGGCAAGTTCGGCGGGATCGGGCTGACCCAGTCCCTGGCTCTGGAGTTCGCCGAGATGGGCATCCGGGTCAACTCAATCTGCCCCGGCAACCTGCTGGACTCCCCTCTGTGGGTCGATTCCCTCTACAGCCAGTACGCCCAACGCTGGGGGATGACCGAGGACGAGGTGCGCCAGAAGTACATCGACCAGGTGCCCATGAAGCGCGGCTGCACCTATGAGGACGTCGCGAATGTGATGGTCTTCCTGTGCTCAGACGAATCGTCGTACATGACAGGACAAGCGATCAACGTGACCGGCGGTCAGGAGATGCGATAGGCCCCCGGCACTCAAGCGGAGGTCGGCATGCCACGATCCGTTGCCGTTGACCTGGGCGTGAACGGGGCTTTCCTCACCCGACGATGGGAGGAGCCCGACAACTTCATGCGCCTGACCCGCGCGGTCGGCTTCCGCAACCACTCCTTCTGCGCCGACGTCCTGGACCCGTTCTTCTCCGGGGACCGGGACTTCCAGATGGAACTGGCGGCGCACATCAAGGCCGCCGCCGAGAAGCACGAGGTACGCATCACCGACGTCTACACGGGTGTCGCGACCCATCGATTTCACGGCCTCTCCCACTCCCATCCGTCTCCGCGCGCACGGATGCGCCAATGGATCGTCGAGGCCATGGACCTCGCCCTGGCGATGGGCACCGACTGCCTCGGGGGCCACTGGGATGCCTTCAGCGTGGAGGTGATGAGCGACCCCGCGCGTTACGAGGAGGCATGGGGTCGACTCATCCAGACATTCCGGGAGCTCGCCCAGGTCGGCTACGACAAGGGCATGCACGCGCTCTACCAGGAGCAGATGTACATCCCGTCTGAGGTCCCGTGGACGCTGGAGCAGGCCGAGCGCTTCCTGATCGAGGCCAACCAGGGCAACGAGGCCGCCGTTCCCGTCTACATTACGCTCGACGTTGGCCACCAGGCCGGCATGCACTACGGGCTGGATGGGGCGGACCTGGACTACGTGGAGTGGATCAGGCGCTTCGGTGCGTTCTCCGAGGTCATCCACCTGCAGCAGACCACGCCCGACGGCAGCCACCATTGGGCCTTCACCGAGGACTACAACGAGCAGGGCCACGTCGATGTGCAGAAGGTCCTCGATGCGCTGAACGCGTCCCATCAGGCCGCCGACGCCTCCCCCGTCCACGAGCACCTTCAGCCGGTGGATCGTTGCTGGTTAGTGGCGGAGATCATCCCCGGATCGACCAAACACGAGGACAAGCTACTGGAGGAGCTGGCGCTCTCAGCGGCGTACCTCAAGCGCTTCGTGCCTCAAGGCGGAATGGTACTGGAGGTCTAGACAGCAATCCGGGATGTCGGATCTTGCGCTCGTCTCTTTGGAACGGGACCAAGTCCATTATGAGCAAGGCGTGGGACACAGGGGTTGCACGTTGGTCCCGCCAAGCCGAAGGTGTTGTGTGGTGGTCCTGAGGGGTACGAGCGACGGCCGTCTGCTCGGGTTCGCCCTGCTCAGCTGGTGCCTTGTCGCTCGTGATGTGTTGGGTCGGTCGAATCGTGGCCAGCGGCCGAAACGGCCGGCAGAGCCCGGCGCGGGCGCCATAAATGGCGCCCCTACGAGGCAGGCCAGCGCTTTCCTGACTTCCGACAGCGCTGGTCGGGGGCCAGCCGGGCCACGCCAGGGCGACGCGGCGATACCATAGCGATGACGGGTGACAGCGCACCAGGCCGGCACGAGGAGGGCGAACGGCGAGGCAACGGCATCGCGGTTGAAACCGCTCCTACCCTCCCCCACCGCCTGTACGGTAGTCATCAAGAGGCCGTCGGGAATCGCGGATTCCTGTTTGGGGCCCGGGCCTACTGCCAGAGGGTGGCGGCTGCGAAACTGACCGACTGCTGTCGGTCGGGGCTTGTTGCCTGGCGATAGTCGAGTAGCTGCCCCCGGAAGTCCCCCAGCGATCTCAGGAGGACGTATATGGGTGCCAGGCCGCAGATGTTGGTGTCGTTCCGCCGACGGCTGACAACGCGGAACATCCCATCCGCGTCACCCGCCATCGCAGCCTCGAGCACCTGCCGGTCGTGCTCCTGCACCTTCTCGAGATCGGGCGCCATCAACGGGCGATCGGCGCCAAACCGCGGCCCCACGTGGCTGAGGTCCGCGCTGGCGATCAGGCAGGTCTTCCGGTCGCCCTGTTCCAGCAACGCCTGCAGACACTCGACGATACTGAGCACCTCGGCGTTCTCTACGGCATCCGCGCCCTCTTCCAGCTCCTCCTCCAGGCCACCACACAGCAGGGGCACGATCTCGAAGTCGCGATCCCGGCCGATGAAGTGCTGCAGCAGCACAACCTGGAATTCGATGGTATGCTCCCCGACGTGCTGCAGCTCCCCTTCAAACAGATCGCCGATGAAACTCGACTCGATCTGCTCGAGCACGTCCTTCGCCGTATGGACGCGCCCGAGAGGCGTCTCGAAGTCGTTCCGGGTCGCAGCGAACTGCGTGTCGCCGAAGTGGTCGGTCCCCAGGATCACGAAGAGGTCGGCATCGCAGGCTGCCGCCAGATCGCGGTAGGCGTGCGCATAGGAGGCAGACCCTCGTTCGAAGTCGATATGTGGGGCGATGACGCCCGCCAATTGGCCCTCGATGTCCCCCTCGCGGGCCGGCAGAGCGCTCAGCCAGGTCTCGATCATCTGCGCGAATCCGTCCGGATCGGGGGGGTATCCCCCTTCGGCATGCGTACATCGCCGGACCCCGGCCTCCCGGTACTCCTGTGCCCTTTGGGTCTGGAACTCCTCGAAGCGCGGCGTCTCCAGGAGCAGATTCTCGTCCAGTTGCCGGATCATCTGCTCGATCTGAACCGAGGGCACGAACTGCCCGGTGCGCTGCGCGATCTGGGTCTGCAGTTCGCGCATTGTGTGTTCGCCGTCGAGCATCTGCACTATCAGCAAGGCGCCTGAGGAGACAGCCATCATGTTCTCCGCGAGGCCCGACGGGTCTCGGAGGCCAAAGACGGTCTCGCGGCCCTGCTGTATGGGTACGATGTCCAGTCGGCGGAGCTTCGGCAGTCGGTCTGTCCCATCGGGAGCGGACATTCGCGCTCCTCCAGGTCCGAGCAAGAGCGGACGCAATTCGGTAGCTGCACTGTGTGTGGCGATCGCGTGACACCATATCCCACACCGGGCTGTTGCGTCAACGCCTCCGGCGTCAAGTGCTGCGCTCATCGGACCCGCGCCCGCGCCGACGGGAGATAGGGACCACGCAAACAGGTAAGGCGGACGCGGTGTCGAAAACGTTAGTATAAGGTGGAGCTGAACGGCGGCCCGCCCGGCAAGTGGGGAACAAAGAGCGATGCAGCGAATGCTGGCGTACCTGGCTACGGTCGTGATCCTGGCCGGCCTTCAGGGGTTCGCTGGGTCGTGCAAACGACAGCAGCCCGTTCCCGAGCAACCACTTGCCGAGCCCGTCCGCGATGTTGCGGCGCCGCCCGAGGAGGAAAAGGCCATGCGCCCGACCGCCGTTGCGGGCCCTCCCGGCAGGGGCTTCTATGTTGACGACCCGGACGCTCTACGTGCACAGGTTAAGGGCTACCTGAGTGAGGCCGAATTGCCCGACCTGAAGGGCGACGTCGTGGCCGTGATGGTGCCGCACGCCGGCTATGAGTACTCCGGCCCCGTCGCTGCGTATTCGTACAAGGTTTTGCAGGACAAGCCCGTCTCCACTGTCATCCTGATCGGTAACAGCCACAACATGCGTCTGTCGGGTGCCGCCCTTTCGCCCCACGACACCTGGGAGACGCCACTGGGCGCAGTGGAGGTTGACAGGGGGATCACACAACAGCTCGCGGACCTCGGGCCTCCGTTCTACGAAGACCCGGTGCCCCACGCTCCCGAGCACTCCCTCGAGGTGCAGTTGCCATTCCTGAAGGTCGTGCTGCCTGACGCGAAGATTGTCCCCATCCTGATCTCGAGCATGCCCAAGACCGACTGCCGGCGGCTAGGCCACGCCCTGGCCTCGGTCCTCAAGCGCCCGGATGTGGTCATCGCAGCCAGCTCCGACATGGCACACTATCCCGTCTACGAAGAGGCCACTCGCTGCGACAGGACCATGCTGGACGCGGTCGTGACGATGGAGCCGGACCGCATCCTCGAAACCGACCAGAAACTCATGCGTCAGGGCGTTAGCGAGCTACACTGCACGCTGTGTGCGATCGATTCGGTCATCGCCACCATCGTAGCAGCCAAGGAAGTCGGTGCGAGCCAGGCGACCGTCCTGAAGTACGCAAACTCGGGCGACACTGCGGGTATGCGCGGGCGATGTGTGGGCTACGGCGCGGTGGCGTTCACCGCACCCGCAGGGGCGCGAGGCCAGATCGGCAGCCAGGCAGACGAGGAAGCGCCGACTACCGACACGGTGAAGCTGACCGATGAGGAGAAGCGGCGCCTGCTCGAAGTGGCGCGGCGCACCCTCGAGGCGCACCTGGGCTCGGGGGAGGCGCCATCCCTCGACCCGGGGGACAGCGGCGCTCTCGCTCGAAAGACCGCCTGCTTCGTCACCCTGAAGGAACAGGGACGACTTCGGGGCTGCATCGGCGAACTCGAACCGCGCGACCCGTTGATCCAGGCAGTGGCGAGCAGAGCCATAGCAGCGGCGACTCAAGACCCCAGGTTTCTGGCCGTTGCCGCTGATGAACTCCCCAAGATAGCGATCGAGATCAGCGCGATGTCACCGCTGCGCAAGGTCAGCAGCCCCGACGAGGTCGTCGTGGGGAAGCACGGGGTCGTAGTTCGCGAGGGGATGCGGAGCGGGGTCTTCCTGCCGCAGGTCGCACCGGAGCAGGGCTGGGACCGGGACACCATGCTTACCGTTTTATGCACCGAGAAGGCCGGACTGCCCCCTGATGCCTGGCAGAAGGGGGCCGAGTTGCAGGTCTTCACCGCGAACGTGTTCAGCGAGGAGGAGTTCGGCCTCGCACCAGCAGGTTCACTGAAGACGCAATGACCTCTCGCAGGCGTTTCCTCCAGATTGCCGCGGGCGCAGGTCTAGGGCTGGCCGGGTGTCAGGCCCGGCCGACCGACCCCTCGGCCACCGCTCAGGATGCCCCCCGGGAACTCACCGAGGGAGCCCCGCCCCCGGTACCGGACCGGAGGGTGGTCTTCGTACGTGATCCCTCGGCGGTCGCGGACACCGGGGTAGACGCCGATAAGGTCGCGGCGATGCTTGACCGGGCGATGGCCGCGCTCACTCCGGCGGATGATGCTCCAGCCGCCTGGCGTGCCTTGTTCCGCCCCTCGGACGTGGTCGCGGTGAAGGTGAACTGCCTGGCCGGGCCGGCCCTCTCCTCCCACCCCGAGCTGGCCGCGGCGGCGGCGCGTTCGCTGACTGAGCATGCCCGCGTCCCTGCCGGCAACATCATCGTCTACGACCGAGACAGCGGCGAACTGCAGGCCGTCGGCTTCGATCGGTCCGGGAAATCGGGCTACCGCTGCAGGGGCACGGACGAGGTGGGATATGACGCAGAGCCCACCACCACGTTCCAGGCCGGATCGTGCTACAGCCGGATCATCTCCCAGCAGGCCACGGCCATTCTCAACGTACCTGTACTGAAAGACCACGACCTGGCCGGCCTTAGCGGCGCCCTGAAGAACCACTTCGGGTCGATACACAACCCCAACAAGATGCACATCGACCACTGCACACCCTACATCGCAGACGTGAACTGCGCCCCCCACATCCGCGAGAAGCATCGACTGGTAGTCTACGATGGTCTGCTTGCCTGCTACGATGGAGGACCGAGCTACAAGCCGAACACGACGGAGCGCTACGGAGCCCTCATGGTGGCCGTCGATCCCGTGGCCGCCGATGCAGTGGCCTTTCACTTGGTCGAGGAGCTACGAAGGCAGCACGAGCTGCCGCCGATTGCGGGCAGCGAGCGGGAGCCCAGCTACATCCAGGTCGCTGCCGATGAGCAGCACGGCCTGGGGTCCGCCGACCTGGACGCGATTGACCTTGTCGAGGTTAGCTAGCCCGGTCTATTCACGACGAACGTCGCGGGCAACCCGCTCTTTGGAAAAAGAGCCGGTTTCCCGCGCCCTTCCGGCAGAAAACTCTGTTTCCGTGTGGGTGCTTGCCGCGAAGCACACTGTGCTGCGGATGGCCCCACTCGGGGAGCAAGGAAACAGGTCCGCAACCGCCTGCCCGCTGCTACTGGGCGTTCTGGCCGCAGTGCATCGTGAATGATGCGGCCTAGCCCGATGTATTCATGAGGTTGTGGGGATAGAGTTCAGCGGCGAGCTGGTGG
>CBFDAZ010000180.1:0-8666 GCA_965602825.1 uncultured bacterium | reverse complement strand
TCGAGAGCCTCCTTGATCCGCAGATACACCGGCTCGGAGCGCAGTTGGTAGGCGCCCGCGATCTTGACGTTGTTCTCTTCGCCCGCCGCAATCAGGGCATCAACGGCCTCAAGTGTCACGTCAATTGGCTTCGTGCAGATGACGTGCTTGCCGGCCTTCGCGGCGTCGATGCCGACCTTGGCGTGAAGGCCTGAGGGGATGACGATGTTGACGACGTGGATGTCGCCTCGCGCGACCAGTTCCTGGTGGCAGACGTGGTAATCGCAGCCGTACTCCTCCGCCTTGGCCCTGGCGGCATCCTCTCTCGTGTCACACACGGCCACCAGGCGGGCCTCGGGGACGGCCTGGATGGCCTTCAGGTGTACGTCCGAAATGACGCCACAGCCGATGACGCCGAATCCAAAGGACCCTCCATTCGCCGACATCTGGTGCCTCCGGGAGTGGCTCGATCGTGCGAGGTAGTGTCCGGGGCGGACCACTGATATTCGCGATCGGCCCCGCGATCTCCTCCTCAAGCACCCACTTCGGCGGCCAGTTCGCTGAGAGCGCCCACCAGGCGCGAGCCGACGTCTGAGGTGAAGGGGAAGTTGCCGCACATCTTTGGCACGGTCGCAGCCGCATAGCCTCCGCGCTCGAAGTCCTCCGGGTCCGGCACATACCCGATGAATCCATTTGCGTAACCGACCACGAACGTCGGCCTGGGGGCGAAGCGTGCCTTGAGCTCCAGGCCGAACTCGCAGAACAGCTCTCCTCCATGGGCAAGGAGCAGTCCGTCGCCGATCCGGATGGCCTGGATCTCGGTTAGCAGTTCCCTGCGCAGGCCTCGCAGATGCATCGCCAGGGCTTCAGCGGCCCATTCCAGCTCGAAGCGTGCCGTTGCTCGCCCGGCGAAGGTCTCCGGGCCGGGCGGGAGTTCCCGCAGCGTCTTCCGGGCCTCCGCGGCAGTGTGCTCCAGGTTCTCGACAGGCGTCACATCCAGTGGAAGGGCCAGGCGCCGCGTCGCGGCCTCGATGTCCACCTCTTCGCAATAGTCAAGCTCGCTCGTAAGATCCGTCACGTGGTTGGCAACCAGCGCGCCCGCCTCATCGCACTTCCCGGTATGAACCAGGACCGGGTTGATGTCCCCACACGATCCCTGCAAGAAAAGGCCAAGCCCGTCGCGCGCTACCTGGATTCGCGCGGAGGCCAAGCCGATCCAGTCGGCCGACAGCGTTGTGTTTGAGCTCAGATGGGTCACGCCATGGGCACTAACGCAGTACACTGTAGCCACCGCCAGACCATCGAGGCCCTGGATGCGCATCACAGGTAGTCCCTCGTCGAGCGGCCCGTCCTCCCCCTCCACGCGGTTCATGGCAAGACCCTTGACTTCGCCCGCGGCGAAGCCAATCGCTACAGGCCGCAGGTTGCCGGTGGCCTGCGCGACTGCGGAAGCCAGGTAGTGGGGCAGAAGCGCCATGTACTCCCTCTCGGGGCCGCCGCAGCCGCGGACCTCGATCGTTGTGGGGCCCGAGTGCGTGTGGGAACAGGCAAACAGAACGTGTGCGCTGGGGATCCCCGTCTGTCTTTGGATGAGCCGACGCGCCTCCGCCACGGTGGCTTCGGTGAGGCCGATCAAATCGCACGCGACAATGGCCACCCGGACGCCGCCGCTGTCGAGCACCAGGGCTCGCGCCCTCAACGGGTCCAGCACCTCGGTCGCGCGCCTTTGCAGGTAGTACCCATAGCCGCACATCTCGACGCCGATTGGTGGCGTGATCTCCGACTGGCCTGCTCCGCCTTTGAGTGCCATTGCGACCCCCTTCGCCATCTCTGACGTGTCGCTGGTGGTAAGCACGTCTTCTGCAGCATGGGACCCTTCGCCTGCCCGCGTAGGTCAAACGCCTGTGAGTCGCGAACCTGCCTTTAAGGTCGGTCGCTTCAGCCGCCGAAGGCCGCAAGAGCGCGTGTTCCCGGCGGCACTCCGCCGAGTTCACTCTCGACGGGAGAGGCCAGAGCCCCAGGGGTCGCCCTTGATCACCCATCGCTGTCTCACAGGCCCGGCCGTCGTTGCGGCTGTGCTTCTGTGTTGCCTCTGCGCCCTGGCGGTTGGGCAGACGAACCTGGCGGCGGCCCGCGACGGTGCCAGGGTCGTTGCCGTCTCAAGCTCCTACGGGAGTCACTGGGACGCCGCCAATCTCATCGACGGGGACCCGGCGACAAGCTGGGCTACGGCGGACGGGAAGACGGAGTACGAGTGGGCCATCGTGAAGCTCGCCAGCCGGCGGGCGGTTGAGATCGGCTCCATCGCCATCGACAACACGCCCTCGCGCGACAACCCGCCGGAGGCCGGTCTGCGGGACTACAAGCTGCTGGTGTCAACGACGGGTCGCGCGCCAGAGGATTTCAGCCAGGTCGAGCTGGGATCGTGCAGGTTGGCCGGGGGTCGTCAGGTGCTCACCTTCATCCCGGCCCGGGCGAAGTTCGTCAAGCTCATCCTGCGGAGCAACCACGGTCATCCGGGCTGGATTGAGGTGGCGGAGTTGGAGGTGTTTGCGGCGGGTGCGCCGCCTGTGGAGCGCGGCGTCGCTCCGGCCGTTCTCCTCCACTCGAAGCAGGGCGATCTGGCCGATGGTCCGTTTGCAGAACTCGCCGCTTCGCTGGGTGAGGTTGGCGCCCAGGTCACGGCTTTCCCGGGGGCCAAATCGTCGCGCAATATCACCCTGGGGACGCTGATTGGGATTCGGGTGGTCGTGACCTCGGGTGACCCGCCTCTGACGAAGCACGAGATCGAGGTCCTGAGTCACTTCTGTCGCCGGGGAGGTGGTCTGGTGTGCGCGGTACCGGCCGGCCCGGGGGCGGTCCAGGGGCTGATAGAGGCGTTGGGGGGTAACCTGGCTCCCGCAGAGCCGACGACGGGTGCCATTCGCCCTGCCGAGCACTGGATCACCGAGGGGCTGTCGCTGACACAGCCCTCTGACGCTCACTTCACCGTCGAGGTACCCGTTGGCTTGCCCCTGGCGACGCGCGGCGAGACGGATGTGGTCGCTGTTGCGGCGCCTGTCGGCTCGGGACTCGTCGTGGCGCTGCCATACCAGTGGCTGGTCGCCAGCGGCGAGGCGGCTTCCCCAGCCGTGAGCAGGGATCGTCTGGAACTGGCCCGCCGTGCCGTGCTGTGGGCGGCGGGGATGGAGGAGGTCGAGGGAGAAGAGCCTCGGCCGCCGGTGCAGCTTGCCGGGAAGGGCGTCTTGCTTGTGGGAGACGCAGACGGAACGGGCGGACTGTCCTTCGATCGCCTGAAGAGCGCCCTCCGGGACCGGGGCCTGCAGGTGGTTGAGTCACGGAAGGAACCGGGTCAGTTCGCGCGGGCGGACCTGGGTGACGCGGACCTCCTGATAGCCTTCATGCCGGTGTTTGGGCCCCATGTAGCGCTTGATGTGGCGAAGTGGGTGGAGTCGGGAGGGGCGCTGCTGGTAATGGGCAGCGCGGAGGCCCAGGTATCCAGCATCATGGCAGCCAACGCGTTCCTGCGCGAGTTCGGCACGGCCATGGCTGTGTTCCCGGCCAAGAACCTTGCGGTTGCGGTCGAGAGCCACCCAGCCACGGCCGGTATGGACGCCCTCAGCCGGCCCGGAGATGCCCTCGGGGTATGGTGTCTCCAAGGCACGGCGTTGGCGGAGATGGCCGGCAATCCGGTGGCCATGGCGAGGCCGTTCGGTGAAGGTCGGCTGGCAGTGATCGACGCGGGCTTCGCGGCGGACGCGGTGCCGCCGGAGCCTGGTCGGAAGAAGCCGCCGCCGGAGTACGGTATTCACCTCGAGCAGAACGAGGAATTCGTCATCCAGATCGTCGCGTGGCTGCTTGGGGCTCTCTGAGGGAGCTACTACGCGCAATGCGGGGGTGCCGGATGTCTGCTGACAGGACGCGATGGGGGATACTCGGGACGGGTATGATCGCCAAAGTGCTGGCCGATGCGCTCACCCAGGCAGAGAATGCGGAGTTGGTTGCCGTTGGCAGCCGCGATCCGGCGACAGCCCAGGCCTTCGCGGCCGACAAGGGTGTGCCGACGGCGCACGGATCATACGAGGAGCTTCTGGGCGACCCGCAGGTCGAGATCGTTTACGTCTCCCTACCCAACTCGCTCCACTGCGAATGGACGATACAGGCGGCGCAGGCCGGCAGACACATCCTGTGCGAGAAGCCGCTGGCGATCACGGTGGACCAGTGCGAGCGCATGTTCGCCGCCGCCGAGGCCAACGAGGTCCTTCTCATGGAGGCCTTCATGTACCGCTGCCATCCGCAGACACTGCGCCTGCGTGAGATGGTGGTGGAGGCGCGCATCGGCGACCTGCGCGTCGTCCATTCGGCCTTCTCGTTCTCGGTCAGCGACCCGGCCAACATCCGCTTGAGCAGACCCCTCCACGGCGGCGGCCTCATGGACGTGGGCTGCTATTGCGTCAACCTGGCGCGGTACATCGCGGGAGCCGAGCCGACGGCTGTCTTCGGCGCCGCCATGTACGGCCCGGAGAGCGGTGTGGATGAGAACTTCGCCGGCACTCTCGTCTTCGAGAACGGCGCCTTCGGGCAGTTCGATGTGGGCGTGAAGAGCGCTGGCCGAAGCGGGGCGGGGATCGTCGGCAGCCAGGGGCGCATCGCCGTGCCCGTTCCGTGGAAGCCGGGAGATACGGCGACGGTGACCGTGCACGACGCCCATGGGACCGAGGAGGTCGCGATTGCGGGCGGCAACCCGTACGTCCTGGAGGTGGAGCACTTCTCTCGCTGCGTCACCGAGGGCGAACAGCCGATCCTCTCCCGCGCGGACAGCCTCGGCAACATGGCCGTCATCGCCGCCCTACACGTGTCGGCGAGGACTGGTGAGGTCGTGAAGCTGTAGCTGGAGGTCTCGCGAGGCGTGCCACGCGCGTGACTGGCGGGGCTGGGGCACCTCCTGAGCGTCCTGCAGGACTTCCCCCCCGGAACGCCGAATACTCCTCCTCCCGTGGAATCGGCTAGCCCTGCTCAGACGACTACCGTGCCGCCGCAGGGGGCGGAGCGGACGCCCGAGGCCCTGACCACACGCGGGCTGCTCGTGGGCAGCGTGGCCGCAGCCGCCCTCGGTCTTGGCTGTGCGTACGGGACGATGGTCCTGCGCGGCTCGTACATGGCGCTGGACTTCAGCACCCCCGGGGCGCTGTTCATCTTCTTCGTGCTGGTTGCCATCAGTAGCGGCCTTCTGAAGCGTCTTGCCCCGCGCCTGGCCCTCACTACGGCCGAGCTGACGACGGCCTACATCATGCTGCTCCTGGCCTCGGCCATTCCCACGATGGGCCTGGTCGGGCAGATCATCCCGCTGACCGCGGCGCCGCACTACTTCCTGACGCCGGAGAACAAGTGGGAGGACCTGCTACTCCCGTACCTTCCGGCGTGGTCCGGGCCCAGCGACCCGACCGTGGTAACGGGGCTCTTCGAGGGATGGGCTCGCGGAACCGAGGTGCCATGGGGCTTCTGGCTGCCCCCGTTGCTCGCCTGGCTGCCGTTCATCGCGGCGCTTCATTTCGGGATGATCTGCTTGATGGTCATCTTCCGAAAGCAGTGGGTGGAGAACGAGCGCCTGCCGTTCCCAGTCACTCAGCTTCCCCTCGCGATGGCGAGCGGCTACGACTCGGGCTCGTCGCGGCCCTTCTTCCGCCAGCCCACGACCTGGGTCGGCTTCGCAATCCCGTTCTTGTTCGCCTCGATGATCGGTCTGCATCACTACCTCCCGGCTGTGCCCAACCCGGCGGTCGCCTGGACCTTCCCCTTCTTCCGCCGGCGGGTCTCACTCATCTGCCGGCTCAGCTTCCCGATGCTGGGGTTCTTCTACCTGGTGCCGCTGGACACGCTCTTCTCGCTCTGGTCGCTCAATCTCATCTCCTTCTGCGTGCGCGGGGTGCTGGGCATTCTGGGGCTGGAGCTTCAGGAGACCCTGATCTTTGGCGCGAGGTCGCCGCTGTTCGCGCATCTGGGGATGGGGGCGATGCTCGCGCTCGTGATCAGCGGCCTGCGGGTGGGCCGGTACCACCTCGGCGACGTGTGGCGGAAGGCCTGGGGCGGAGGACGAGAGGTGGACGACTCGGACGAGATCATCTCCTACCGGACGGCCTTCTGGGGACTCGTGGTCTCGGGGATCGTGATGGCTGTATGGCTGAACCTCTCGGGCATGCCGTTCTGGCTGAGCTTTCCCTTCCTGCTCGTTGCCTTCGTCCTGTTCTTCGGGTTGACTCGGATCGTGTCGGAGAGCGGCGTGGCGGAGGCCGTGGCCTCGGCCATCGCGCCCGGCATGATGGTCTCGGCCTTTGGCACCCGGCCGTTCGGGCCGCGAGGGCTCACCGCCGTCGGGCTCACGCACGTGTGGTGTTCCGACATCCGCACCTTCGTCATGGCCTCCAGCGCCAACAGCCTGAAGCTGGCGACGGTGGTCCGTCTGAGAGGGCCGCGCCTGCTGGTCGGGATGGTCCTTGCCGTCGTGTTGGCGACCGCGACCTCGATGTGGATCACCATGCGGCAGGCGTACTTCGAGGGCGGCCAGGTACTCAATAGCTGGTTCTTCACCTCAGGCCCCAACGCCATCTACCGCTGGACCACCGACCGCATCGCCAACCCAACCGGACCGCACTGGGGCGGTACGGGGGTCACGGCCGGCGGGGCGGCCGCGTTCCTGCTGTTCACGTTCCTGCGCCAGCGCTTCGCCTGGTGGCCGTTCCACCCGATCGCGCTGGCGATCGCGCCGATCTGGATAATGGACCAGCTATGGCTGATGTGTTTCGTCGCGTGGCTGCTGAAGATGCTAATCCTGCGCTACGGCGGCCTGAAGACCTACGGGAACCTGCGCAGCGTCTTCTTGGGTCTGATCCTCGGGCAATATGTCGCCAACGGCATGTGGCTCTTCGTGGACCACTTCGCCGGTACGCGGGGCAACCAGATCTTCTGGATCTAGCCCGTCCGGGCTCGCAGTACGCAGGAACGCGGCGCGCCACATCGAAGGGTAGGAGGGGATGGGGCGGGGGAACGTGGCTGAACCGCTAGCAAACGGCGGAGACGGACCGATGGCTTCGAAACGTCACTCGGCTTCAGGGCGTGTGCCGTTGCGCCGTATCAGACGCGTTGTGAAGCAGATCGTTGAGCGCTTCGATCCGGAGCGCGTGATACTGTTCGGCTCGCATGGGTACGGCCGCCCGGCCGAGGGCAGTGATGTGGATGTCCTCGTTGTCATGCACACCGAGGAGCGACCCATACGGCAGGCCATTGAGATAGTGCGCAGCATCGAGTACGACTTCCCGCTGGACCTGATTGTTCGAACACCCGCTCAGATGAAGGAACGACTTCGGCTGGGAGACTTCTTCTTAAGGGAGATCGTCGAGAGGGGCCGCGTGCTGTATGAACGCGCTAGTGCGTGAATGGCTCGACAAAGCCCGCGCGGATCTCGTATCTGCAGAGCGAGAGCTGCGAGCCAGGAAGCAGCCGAACTATGATGCTGCGTGCTTTCATGCGCAGCAAGCGGCGGAGAAGTTCCTCAAGGCCGTCTTGCAGGCCCGAGGCATCGCCTTCCCCAAGACACACGATCTTCCTGACCTGGCCGCCCTGATGGGCGCATATCCTGGCCATGAGGGAGCCACGGAGGATCTGAGAGAGCTGACCCGGTACGCCGTTGTCTACCGCTACCCAGGGGAGTGGGCAGCAAGAGAGGACGCCAAGGACGCTGTGCGCATCGCGCGGGAAGTGCGCGCGGTCTGCCTTGCCGCACTCAGGGAGGCTTGATCTTCTGTCGGCCGGTGGTCCTCAGCCCTCACCCATACAGTGCCGGATACCTTCGCCGTAGCCGTTCCGGCTTGTCCGGGAGCCGCCACAGTCACCCGAAGGGCCGGACACTCGGTCGGGGGACGCCTCTGCAGCCGGCTCGTCTCGCGGGGGCTGGACTGGTCCCGGCATGGGCAGGCAACTCCTTTCCACGCGCATGCGGAAGAACTGCGGCGCCTTGGTGAGCTGTGCGCTGTCCCGCTAACCGCCCCTCACCCGGGCCTCCGCCTCTCTCTCCACCGTGAAGACCTTCCCACCGATGTCGAGGCGCGAGTCGCCGAAGGCGTGGTAGATGCGGACCTTCTCGGAGTCCGTGATCGGCCGTTCATCGAGCGACTGAACCACGAACATCGCCGATGGGTCGTACTCGATCTGGCCGAACCGGGTAGCATGAAAGGCCCAGAAGGTCGGTGAGCGGACCAGAAAGCCGTACTCTGGTAGCTCCGCCCCTTGGCGCTCGTACGGGCCCGGCCCGTAGTTGACGATGATCTCCACGTCATCGCCGAACCGCGTCCGCTCCACGCGGGGCGCTGTGCTGACGAACCCATGGTCCGTCATCGGGAGGTGCGCGCCCCGGCCGCTGAGTCGCGACAGCGCCTCGTAGGTGTTCTTGATGAGTCGGTCAGTCTCGTTCAGGCCCTCGGCCCAGCCGCCATCGCCGCGCGCAAAGCAGTTTGTCGCCGGTGGCGTTGAGGGATCGTCTGGGCGGAAGCCGATCTTGCCGTCGCGGAGCGTCACGTACCCGAGGCAGAACCGGCCCCCACTCCCCGTCAACCCGCGGAACTGCTGGCGGGCGCCCGCTTCGTCCAACATGCCAATCAGCACTGCGAAGTCTCCCTCGCGGCCCTCGGGAA
>CBFDAZ010000179.1:0-8752 GCA_965602825.1 uncultured bacterium | reverse complement strand
AGCCGACGCCAGTGATTCTCGATACGGACATCGGCGATGACATTGACGACGCGTGGGCTCTGAGCTGCTGCATCCGCCATCCGGCGATCGAGTTGCTCGGCGTGACGACGGTTCTGCGCGATACCGAGCTGAGGGCGGCGCAGGCTCGGTTGCTGCTTGAGGCGGCCGACGAATCATCGGTCGCGGTGGCCGCCGGCGAGCGCAATACGCTCGACCGCGAGTTCCCGCTAACCCGCAACTGCCAGGCGGATGTCCTCAGTCCCGAGGACGAGGAGCGACTCCGGCGCGGGCGCACGGACGGCGTGAGCTTCCTGGTCGAGACCATTGAGGCCAACCCCGGCTGCACGCTGCTCCCGGTGGGCCCCTTCACCAATGTGGGCAAGCTGATCCTGGACTACCCGGACGCTTTCGGGAAGCTCGGGCGACTGGTGATCATGGGCGGCCACATCATGCCGGATCGGGAGAATCCGGAGTACAACGCCAGCGTTGATCCCCGAGCCACCAGGCTGATGTTTGAGTCGGGGAAGCCTCTGTTGATGGTGGGGCTCGACGTGACGCTCAAATGCGTGATGGAGCCGGAGGAGCTGCAGCAGATCGAGGCCAAGGACACGCCCCTGTCACGCGCGATCATCACGATGACCCGTCTGTGGCAGCAGGCCGGGGCCAAGGAGGGGCAGCCCCCGCGAATGCCGTGCATTCACGACCCGCTGGCTGCCCTTGTCTGCGTGGAACCCGATCTGATCACAACCGAGATGATGCACATCGACATTGATGACCATGGCCGGTGCCTGCGTGGCGAGGGGGAGCCGAACGCCGAGGTGGCCGTGGGCGTAGATGCCCCGCGGGTGCGGCGGCGTGTTGCCGAGCTGATCGGTTAGGCGCCCTTCCACCGGCACAGTGTCAGGTCAGTCCTCGGCCAGCCACTTGACGCAGCGGACCAGCACCTCCTGCTCGCCGCCCACGGGCGCGACCTCCCTGTCACCATCGGTCAGGCCGGTGACCATACCGTTGAGGACAACCTTCCCGTCGCCGACCGGGCCTGCCACGACCACCGGGGCGCCGCCTTTGGCGCCGGAGACGCCCACCACCGGGCTCCCGTCGGCCGCGCGCTGGACCTCGAAGACAATGACCGTGGCTGCATTCCCCTGCTCGACGTTGATGTGGTCGTAGTACGAGTGCTGGAAGCCTGCGTGCCCCACGGCAGCCTCATCCCCCATGACCGGGTCTGGGACCCGGTGGGTGAGCGTCTTCTCCTCGCCGACAGCGTCCCCTCGGCCGATTGAGGGGAAGAGCACCGGGTGCTGTCGGTAGCCGACGGCGTCGTGCATCAGCATCGCCCGACCACCGTTCCGCACCCATTCCACCAGCGTTTGCTGTGCCTCCTTGGGGAACTCAGCCGGCGATCTGAACTGCGCGACCACAACAACCTCGCACACGTCCAGGAAGTCGGGCGTCAGGCGCTTCAACTCGAACGGTATGACTCCAGGAGCGTCGGCGAATGCCGAGATCATGCTGGCCGTTGCGTATCCGCCCGTGGTGACGCCGACCTTGATGCCCTCGCCCTCAACCTTCGGGGGCTCCCCTTCAGCGCGAACCGCCTCGACCTCCTCTGCACTGAGGCTCACCATGCGGGGGCCGCGATGCACAAAGGGGGCCTTCCCCCCACTCTCGAAGGTCATCGTGCCGACCAGCGCAATCCGGCTGTGCCCTTCGGGCACCTCCACACGAACCGAGCGTGCGCCGGAGCCCCGCGCGTTCACCTTCCCCAGCCCTGTGAGCCTCTCTCCCTCCGTCGTCTCGAGCACGATCCTCGCGCTCGCCGACTTGATCGGCTCAGGCAGCGTGCTATCGGCTGTAAGCAGGACCTCGGCCTCGATCCTCTCCCCCGCCTCGTATGCGTAGGGGCGGTCGGGGAACGGGCCGTCAGGGATGGAGATCGAGGCTGCGGGGGCGCGGTGGGGAGTGTAGGTCTGCTTCCGAGTCATCCCCTCGCCGGTGGCTGAGATGAACTCCTGGGTCTTGCCGGCCTCGTAGGAGAAGAGCACGAAGCCGTCTGCCCCCAGGCTTCGGGCGGACTGTATCTGGTCAGCCAGCGTCGCCACGGACTCGTGGCGCCACGCCCCAACCCCGATGTACAGAGGGCATTTGCCGCTGACGGCCTTCACCTGGGCTTCGGTGAGCTTCCGCAAATAGCCCGTGTCGTTCGTGTAGTCCATCGGGCAGACGAAATCCAGCCATCCCTCGTCTACCCAGAGCTTGGAGTCCTGACCGATGGAGATCCGGGAGGCCGCCCACTCGCCGAACACGGCAGCCGAGACCTTCATGCCCGGCTTCAGCTTGTGCGCCCGCTCCGACACCTCTTTGACGACTGCGTTGATCTGCTCGCGGCGGAAGGCGAGGTAGGGCTCCCGCAGGTCACCCTCCAGCACGTCGTCGGGCCAGGTCTCTACCTTCTTGCCGATCTGCTCCTCGAAGGTCCGGCGGCAGTGGTCGCAGTAGCAGTAGTTGGAGTTGTGGTACCGGATGTAGTCGAAGTGGATGCCGTCAACATCGTAGTTCTCCACGATCTCGAGCATCGTGTCGATCTCGTGTTGGCGGTTCACGGGCTGCGAGGGGCAGAGCCAGGCTCCCGGTGTCCCGTCCTTGGCGACGGCGTTGATCCCGTCGGCCTGGATCTGCTCGATCCTCTCCCGGTTGCCGCTGGGGTTCCAGTTGACGCGCCAGACGTGCAGTTCGATGTTGTTCTCGCGGCACGCCTTCAGTACGCGCAGGACCTGGTCGCCCTCCTCCAGGGCGCGGTCGTGCTGGCGCAGGTAGCGGGACGGGTAGTAGGCGATGCCGGCGTTGCACAGGTTCAGGATGACCGCGTTGAAGCCGCACTGGCGCAGATGGCGGCAGGCAACGTCCCAGTCCGCCACGTTGAAGGGGCTGTGGCTCCAGACGGCGCGCATCTCGCCGGCACGGGGCGGGTATAGCTTCGCGTAGGACTCGCCCAGGGCGGCCGGCACGGTCGCCAGGACCTCCAGGGCCTTGGGCCACTGCCCATCCGCGGCCAGTTGCCGCGCCCGCTGTCGGATCTCCTCGGCGCCATCGAGCGCCGTACCCATGCCGCGAGCGCCTGCCGTCGAGCCAAGGGTAGCTACGAAGCCCCGGAGTTCGGTAGCTGTACCGAACCGCCCGAACTTCTCGGAGTTGGCGAGCGCGCGCTCCACCGCCGAAGGCCACACGTCGCTGAACCAGTGGCCGGTGACGGCAAGCAGAAACCGGGCCGCCTGGGGGCCGCCGTTGAGCAGGACGTGGTTCATCACAGCGCCCTGGTCCCCGACGGCCACGGCGGGCACGCCGGTCTCGTTGCCCTCTGCGTCGAGCCAGGTACCTATGACCTGCGCCCCGTCCTCCGCGGCCTCGAACGACGTGACATTCCACGATCCCTGCTTCATCGTGTCCGGGAGCCCCACCATGTCGGGCGCGTGGAACCGCACAACGTCGAACTTGTCGCGGTTCTCGTCGCCGCCAATGTAGCCGGTGGTCTTCACACCGATGCGGCTGGTCAGGGCATCGGGCAGAGAGTAGAAGAGGATGATCTTGCCGCCGCCGTCAAGGAACCTCTCGATCGCCGCAATCTCCCCGGGCGTCATCGAGCCGTTGTGCGGGAAGATGGCGACGCGGAAGCCCTCCAGCGCGTTCTCGTTCTCGACCGCGGAGTCATTGGAGAGCTCCCACTCAAGGCCTGCCAGGTCGAGCGCACTGGTGATGTTCTTGGTGTAGGCTTCCATGCCTGACCGCTCGCCCGGCTGCTGTGCGGTAAGGTACTCACCGCGAACGACCACCACATCCGCAGCCTGGGCAGCAGCCAGCGAAACGGCCAGGAGACACGGGACTGCCACGAGAGCGTTAGACATATTGCCGGTTCCTCCCCCCGGTGCTGCTGAGTGGTGCGACCATTCTCCCCGGCTGTCCCCCAGTCCTGCGCCGGCCCATCTCCCCCGGCAGACATAGCCGGTGAAGGAGATCAGGCGCTCTCGCACGAAGACACAGTCAGCCCTGACGATCGGGCCCATCCCAGTGTCCGCAAGGAGCAAGCCATGACCCAAGACGACGCCACCGGCGGCGAGGCGCCGGAGACCCAGCCTGAACAGCCCGCGACGACTCCTCCGCCGACGGCACCACCGCCGACACCGGACCCGGCTGCGGCGCCCGCTGCTGCGGCCGGTGTCGATGACGTGAGCCAAGAGAACCCAGTCCTGGCGGCCTTGGCGTACGTGTTCGGGATCATTGTGCCGCTTGTCATCCTGCTGAGTGACATGAAGAAGAGCCGCTACATGCGGTTCCACGCCTTCCAGTCGCTCTTCCTGGCGGCGGTCTGGATCGTGGCAGTCATTCTGGTGTCGATCCTGTCCATGATACCGGGCCTGGGGATCATTGCGCTCCTCATCTTCCCGCTGATCGGCCTCGCAATCCTCGTGCTGTGCATTGTGTTGGCCGTGAAGGCGTACAACAAGGAAGAGCTGGAGTTGCCCGTTATCACGCAAATGGCGCGAGACCAGGCGGACAAGATGAAGACCTGACAGGAGCTTCTCACTTGGGCGGCCCGGACGAAGCCTGATCCGGGCTGCCCAGCAGGCTGCTGTGTCGCCGCAAGCCCTGCACGATTGGGGCAACCCGCGTAGGTGCTGTCTGTTGCCATGCTTCCACCGATAGCGTCCGGAGTCGAGCCGGGCACCGTGGCACGGAAGTCGGTCGCGGTCGACGACCCAGACTCGGGCCAGACGACCGACTTGACGCTACTGGTTGCCCGGGGCGCTGCGGACGGGCCAACCACGGCCCTGGTCAGCGGCCAGGAAGGCACCGCGCTGAATGGGTCGGCCGCGATCCACCTTCTCTTCCGCCACCTGGACGTGGCCGAACTCAAGGGCACGATCGTCGCGGTGCCGTTGACCAATCCGGCCGCGGCACGCATACGACGCGAGGCCTTCCCCACCAACGCCCCGGCCGGCTCGCCCGGCGTCAACGACATGACAGGCGCGTGGCCCGGCGATCCCGCGGGCAGCCTGGCCCAACGCACGGCCGCAACCCTGTGGGAACACTGCATTGAGTCCTGTCACGCCGTTGTCGACTTCCATGCGCAAGCCGTGCAGTACGGGCCGATGACCGTCGTGCGCGCCACCTCCGACTCCAGCGTCGCGACAGCGAAGGCGTTCGGCGTAGCCCACATCCGCCTGACGCGCCACAAGGAGGCACCGCAGCTCTGCGACATCGCCGCCCGACAGGGCAAGGCGGCCCTCGAAGTCCACCTTCCGCCGCGGCGACTCATCCATCCCCCGAGTGTCCGCCTGGCGCTCAACGGGACACGCAGTGTGATGGCCCACCTGCAGATGCTCGAGCGCGAAGTCCGCCCGGCCGAGACAGCCTTGATCATCCCCGAGGCGGAGGAGCATGTCCGGACGGCGCCCACGGACGGGATCGTCCTCGCCCACGTTGATCCCGGCTCGATCGCCCAGGAAGGCAAGCTCGTCGCCGAGATCATCAGTATTCACGACTTCGAGGTCGCTGACCAGGCGGTCGCTCCTTTCCGCGGCGTGGTGACGATGATCGGCTGCCCTTCGCGAACCACCGATGCGTTCGATCATGACCTCGCAACGCGTGGCGCGTCGTATGCGCGGATGGTGCGGTGCGATCTCTAGCCCGCATCATTCACGATGCAGTGTGGTCCGAGCCCCCAACAGCAGCGGGGAGGCCGTTCCCGACCTGCATCCGTAGTCCCGAGGTCGGGCTATCAGCAGCACAGTGTGCTTCACGGCAAGCACCGACACCGAAACAGAGTTTTCTGCCGGAAGGGTGCGGGAAGCCGGCTCTTTTTCAAAAGAGCGGGTTGCCCGCGACGTTCGTCCTGAATAGACCGGGCTAGGGCCGGTCCCCGTCTCTCCACCGGGCCGCCAGGTCACTTCACCACCATGACCCAGCACGCTGCCTCCGCCGCCGAGATTCTGCGATACATCCCCTTCCTCGATCAAGTCCACCGCGCCGCCGGCGATCGGCGGGTCTATCTGGTCGGCGGGGCCGTGCGTGACGCGATGCTGGGCCTGCCGACCACTGATCTTGATTTCGTGGTCCGAGAGCCACACGACGTCGCCTCTCGCCTGGCACGGCTGATCAAGGGCTCCCTGGTGCCGCTCCACGAGGAGTTCCCGACGGCCCGGGTCGTGGCCCGCCACCGCGCCAGCCGGATCGACCTCGACCTGGCTGCCCCGAGGGCCCGTTCGCTGCGCGCCGACCTCGCGGCCCGTGACCTCACCATCAATGCCCTGGCCGTCGGTCCGCTCGGCCCTCACCCGAGGCTCTTTGATCCTTGCGGTGGGCGCCGGGACATCGGCCGCCGCCTGATCCGCATGACCTCCGCCGAATCGCTGATGCGCGATCCGGTACGCGTCCTGCGGGCGTACCGGTTCGCCGCGCAACTGGGCTTCCGGATCGACCCACCGACCCGACGTCAGTGCCGCACGCTGGCGTCGACGATCTCCGAATCCGCCGCCGAGCGGGTCGGCGCTGAAATGTTGACGATGTGCGCCGGACAGCACTACCCGGCAGCCTTCGACACCGCGTTCTCCGACGGCGTTCTGGTCGTGCTCGTGCCGGAGTTGGGGCGGGGGGTCGGTGTCGAGCAACTCGGCGTACATGAGTTCGATGTCGCCACACACACCGTGGCCGCCGCGAAGAACCTGGGCCGCGTCATGGATGAAGCCCCGATGCTCTTCCCCGACCACGCGACCGAGATCAGCGAGTACCTCTCTTTCTCCGAAAGAAGGGCCGGCCTCGTCCTTGCCACGCTACTCCATGACATCAGCAAGCCCGAGTGCCGGATCTGGGAGGGGCAGCGGTGGCGCTTCTTCGGGCACGAGGAGCGGGGCGCCGCAGTGGCCGACGAAGTGACCCGTCGCCTGCGCCTGCCAAGACGGGTCCGACAACAGGTCAAGCTGCTCGTCGGATCACACATGCGGCTGATTCCGTACATCAGGACCGATGAACCCACCGAACGCGCCAAGCGGCGCCTGGTGCGGGACACCGCGCCCCACACCATTGGGCTGGTTCTCCTGTGCATGGCAGACTGGCGCGCCCTGCGTGCCGACCAACAGGTGCACGATGAAGAGGCAGCTCTCAACGGGCTCAGACGGGTATTGGCCGTTGCCCGCGAGATGGCAACGGAGGACAAGGCTGCCGAGCCGCTGCTTTCGGGCCGGGATCTGATGGCGCTCGGGCTGCAGCCGGGGCCAGTGTTCGGCGAGATCCTGGATGCGGTGGACGAGGAATGGGCGACCGGCAACCTCAACACCAAGTCCGAGGCGCTGGAGTGGGTGCGGTCACGGTGGCTGCCCGCTGACAAGCAGTGAGCCTGTGGGCCGGAGGCGCCATCGGGGTCGCGCTGCGTTCCGACGCCAACGAAGGGATCGTTGCAATGATCGGCCTCGAGCGTGTCACGTCTGACATACTGGCCCTCCTGCAGATCGATTCCCCCACCTTCGGCGAGGCTGCCGCCTCCCGATGGCTGGCGGAACAGCTTGCCGCCTTTGGCGTGGAGGCAGAGGATGACGGCGCGGCCGAACGCCTTGGTGGTTCGTGTGGGAACCTCATCGCACACGTACCCGGCAATGGCGCGCCGCCGTTGCTACTCAATGCGCACATGGACAATGTCCCTCCGTGCGAGGGGGTCCGCCCTGTGGTGGACGGGCACATCATCCGTAGCGCCGGCCCCACAATCCTGGGGGCGGACGACAAAGTCGGCTGCGTCGCCGTGCTGAGCGCCGTGCGGGAAGTCGTGGAGAACGACCTTCCCCGGCCTCCGCTGGAGATCGTTTTCACCGCCGCCGAGGAGGTCGGCCTGGAGGGCGCCAAGGCGCTGGACTACGCCTCCCTGAACGCGCGGCGAGGGTTCGTGGCGGAGTCGGGATCCCTGGGCTCAATCACCATTGCAGCGCCCTCCGCCGACCGCTGGGAGGCGATCGTCCACGGCAAGGCGGCTCACGCCGGCGTGGCTCCGGAGGACGGCATCAACGCGATCCGCGTCGCGGCTGAGGCTATCGCCGAGATGCGGGTCGGCCGCCTGGACGAAGAGACCACCGCGAATGTCGGCCTCATCGGCGGCGGCGAGGCCCGGAATGTGGTCCCACCCGTGTGCAGAGTCAGCGGAGAGGCCCGGAGCCACGATCGAGGGAAGCTCGCCGACCAGATCAATCACGTGCGGGCGTGCTTCGACGAGGCGGCCGGGCGCCACAGCGGAAAGGTGGAGTTGAGCGTGAAACGCAGCTACAACGCGTTCCGCATTGAGCCCGGGGACTGGCCACTCGTGATTGCGGAGCAGGCCGCCCGGGACGTGGGAATCAAGCCCAACCCCAGACCCACAGGGGGCGGAAGCGATGCCAACATATTCAACGAGAGTGGCATCGTCTGCGTCGTCATGTCGGCCGGGGCCCACGGGGTGCACACGACAGAGGAGTTCATGGACGTTCGCGATCTTCACCGGGCGAGCCAGTGGCTGGTCCGAGCGATCGAGCTGGCAGCTACGGAGGGTTAACATGGTTAGCGCGAACCGACGGTTCAGGGGGCCCTCATGACGGTTGAGGAGGCGATACGGTCAAGGCGGAGCGTTCGGCGGTACGATCCGTCAGCGCCGGTACCCGAGCGAGACCTAATGCAGGTACTGGAGGCCGGTCGGCTGGCCCCCTCGGGGATCAACATGCAGTCGTGGGTGTTCATC
>CBFDAZ010000178.1:0-8770 GCA_965602825.1 uncultured bacterium | reverse complement strand
GACAGGGAAAGCCCGCGAGGGCCTACCTATGTCGATCGTTCGTCGTGAATAGACCCGCGCTAGCCCACCATCACGTGTTCCTCCGGGAAGCGGGCGGATGACCGCGCCCGTTCCGCCTGCACCGCCAGAGCCAGTGAGAGCGGGCCCACCCGCCCCATGTACATCGCGACGACGATCATGATCTTGCCCGCAGCGCTCAATCCCGCTGTGACCCCCGTGCTCAACCCAACCGTCCCCAGAGCCGACGTGACCTCGAACAGGGAGTCCGCCAGGAGCAGTCCGTCCGTGACGCACAGAAGCATGGTTCCCACGATCACCGCTGCCCCAAACAGCGCCCCAACAGCCACCGCTCGGTGCCGCACCGCCGCTGGGATGTCGCGGCCGAAGGCGGGGACCCGGTCCGTGCCGGCCACCATGGCGCGACCGATCAGGAACAACACCGCGGCGGTCGTCGTCTTGATCCCCCCTCCGGTCGACCCGGGTGACGCGCCGATGACCATCAGCAACACGACGAACAGGAGCGTCGCGGGCGCCAGCCGGCTGATGCGGATCGTGTTGAAGCCAGCCGTCCGCGGCGTCAGAGATTGGAACGCCGCGGCCGCAAGGCGCTCTCCCGGCGTCAGCTCTGCGAGAGTCGAACCTCTCTCGAGAAGCAGAATGCCGATGAACCCAGTAAGCAGCAAGCAGGCCGTGGTCACCAGAGCCAGCCTCGCATGAAGGCTCAGGGGACGCCGGATCCCTGTCCTCCTCAGATGCACCTGCCGTCGCAGCGTCCGCACAACGGGGAAGCCAATCCCGCCAACAATGATAAGGGTCCCAATGACCGCGTTGACCGCAGGGTCGCCTACGAAGGCCTCCAGACTCGTCGAGAACAGGCTGAATCCTGCGTTGCAGAACGCCGATATCGAGTGGAATACGCTGAGAAGTGCATCGCCACCCAAGCTGCCCGTATGTCCCCGCCAGCGCAGCCAGAGCGCCACCGCGCCGACCAGCTCAGCCCCCAGTGTGAACAGCACGATTCCCGCGACCAGCCGCCGCGCATCGCCTGTGTCCCCGGCACTGCTCAGGTCCTGCACGATGAGCCGCCTACGCACCGAGAGCCCCCTCCGCCGGAGGATGTCGAATACCGCGGCAAAGGTCATGATCCCCAGGCCGCCTGCCTGGATCAGACACAGGATGATCAGATGCCCAAACAGGGAGAAGTCGTTCGGGGTGTCCTTGACGATCAAGCCGGTAACACAGGTAGCCGACGTCGCGGTGAAGAGGCTGTCGAGGGGCGAAAGCGGCGGCTGGCCAGGCGGCGTGGATTGCGGCAGGTTGAGCAGTGCCCAGCCAGCGCCGATGGCCACCGCGAAGCTAGCCAGAGTCGCGTGCACGGGTCGGAGATTCTGCAGCCGAAACTCGTGACGCCCGGTCGGTCCGCGCCTGGTGGCCCTGCGCACTGATGAGAGGAGCACAAACCCCTTTGCCACCAGGCCGAGCGCCTGGCTCGTGCTCTGCCCCACCAGCCCCAGGGGGACCAGGACGGCCAGCACTCCGCACGCACCTGCCAGAGCCCCCGCCACGATGGCGCCCGCATCGCACAGTAGTGTGCCGCCCGCACGGACGGGTTCGCAGCGGCTTCGGCGCCACAGCGCCCTCCCGTACGACAGCAGCAGCGCGGCGTCCACCAGGCGCAGGAACCACGCCCAGGCCTGCTGCTCCAGGCGCAGGCCACCGATGAGAACAACGAAGGTCGTGGCTGCCGCGATGTAGGGCCAAAGCGCGGGATGCAGAGGCTCCCCGCCGCGTGTCTCTCTGGGCCGACCCATGACCACGGGAGGATACTTCGCGGGCTTGGCCTTGTCAAGCAGCCGTCCCTCGGCACAGTCGCAGGCACGAGCCACCGGGGGAGGAATACCGTGCCCCGTGGACGTTCGTACTATCGACGTTCCTGTCCGCAAGGGGGAGCCTCTGCGCCGGCCACAGACGCCGAACGAGGAGGTGGGTCAGCCACTGTGCCGGGTGACGTGACGCTCAACGACGTCGTGAATGTCTTCTCGTGCTGCGTCCTCAACTGGGAAGCCTTCACTGTCATGTTACCGGCCTTCGTCCTTGCCGGCGCGATCACCGTGTTCGTGCCTCCCCCGTTGCTGCTCCGCTACTTCGGCGCCACCGCAAAGCGGTGGGTTGCCTACAGCGTTGCGGCCGTGTCGGGCTGCGTCTTGTCCGTTTGTTCCTGCAACATCGTGCCGTTGTTCATCAGCATCTATCGTCGCGGGGCCGGCATCGGGCCCGCGGTGACCTTCCTGTACGCCGGCCCGGCGATCAACCTGGTCAGCCTGGTGTTCGTCTTCCAGGTCATCGGCTGGCGCCTGGGGTTGTGGCGCGCCATCGGCGTCCCTGCCATCGCCGTGGTCATCGGCATCAGCATGGCCTTCCTGTTCCGGCGCGAGGAGCGCGAACGCGCGGAGCAGGCAGCGTCGGCGGCATCCATCGCCGTCCAAACCCACCCACAGCCGCGCCTGGCCGCGCTCTTCCTGCTCCTGGTGACCATCATGCTGCTGGGCGGGCTGAACGAGGACCAGGCGTGGTTCATGACCTGGCCGGTCAAGATCATCACGATGGTCGGCCTGGCTGCCGTAGTCGGCCTTCTGTCCGCGAGTTGGTTCGAGGCGGACGAACTGAAGGAGTGGGGCACCGAAACCTGGAAGCTGGTCAAGATGGTGGTGCCGATTCTGCTCGTGAGCGTCCTCGCGATCGGCTATGTCGCTACCGTCGTCAAGCTACCGATGCTCCAGAAGCTCGGGCTGACGAGTCAGAAGGGGTACAGCATCCAGTCGGCGCTTCTCGTGGCTACCTTCGGCTCCTTCATGTACTTCCCCATCCTGACCGAGGTCGCATTCACGAAGGCATTCCTGAAGTGGAACGAACTGCCACCCTCGCTGGGGCTGATCCTGCTCGTGACCGGATCAGGCTTGAGCTTGCCCGGCATGATCCTTGTGGCGCGCGCCGTCGGGATCACCAAGGTCGGCGCCTACGCACTCATACTCATCGTGCTCACCGCTTCCGTGGGCTTGCTTTTCGGTCATCTCGTAGGTCGGTACATCTGTCCGTGTACCCAATAGCCCTGCAAGAGTAGTGTTGCACGCGCCGCGCAGCTCATTGCTCCCAGAGGTGACTGCGAGTGAAACCACCGAACAGAACGTGGCAAGCACTGGGCGTCATCGCCGCCATCGCTCTCGCGATTGTCGTGTGTCTGACCGTGCCCGGCCCCGGGAAGCGGCCGGAGAACCTGTTCAAGAAGCCCAAAAAGGCGCCCGAGGAGATCGCGGAGATCACCAGGAACGCGCCCACTCTGCCGTTCGAGCTAACCGAGGGTAGGGCTGAGTTCGGCGACCCCGAGGCTCCCGTAAAACTGACCGTCTTCATCCCAGGCGCCGAGGCCTGCGGGAATGAAACGGCCATCTTCGCCCGCTCGGTCGCGGAGGCTAACAAGGACAAGCTACACACGGAAGTGGTGGACTTCAACCACGAGGAGGGGGCGCGCTACCAGCAGGAGCTAGGTACCAGTTGCTCTGGCTTGATGATCAACGGCAAGCAGCTCGTACAGCTAGTCGATGAGACCGGCAACAAGAAGACCCTGGACTTCACGATGAACCTGGGCGAGAGCTATCAGGAGGAAGACGTGTTTCTCGCTCTGGACCACGAGTTCGAGCAGGCCTACGGAGAGAAGTGCAAGCGAGTCGGTCCTGAACCGACCGACATGACGGAAGCCGACAGCCAGGAGGCAACTGAGATCGAGGAGGCTGACGGCTCAAGCGATTGAGCAGCGCCTTACATCCTCCTCGCCGCAGATCCTTCCCATACAGCACTACCTGCCCCCTTGACCGCGTCGTGCGGCGAGCCGGCTGCCGTAGTCGTACCTTCCCGCCTTCGGGTTCGCTTGCGTCGTAGTGGCCGCGCGTTCACTCGCCCTTTGAGGCCGCGGCCTCTTGCTCGCCCCCGCCATCTCCCTCCGCAGGCTTGGTCTGCTCCGCCTCTGCCCCCTCCACGGCCGGCTCCTCCTCGCCGGCCCCAGACTCGGCCGGCGGCTTGGATGCCTGCTCCACCGCCGTCTTGACCTTGCCCAACTCCTCGGCCGTCACCGGCACGCCCCACGCCCTCAAGCTTGCCGTCTGGTCGCTCCCCGCCCCGCTGTTGAACCAGTAGGTTACCAGCGCCGCCTTCTGCTCCAGGCTCTCGGCCTGCGAGCTCACCTCAGGCGGGATCTTGTGCACCGCCTGGAAGATGGGCGACAGGGGCGTCCAGTCGATGATTTCGCCCGGTACGGGCGCCAGACGCTCTGACACGCGCCACCAGATGCCCAGCCCAACGGTTACGTCGATCTTGTCGGCAGTGCCCTTGGCCTGGGTGTGCTTGCTGAGCGCCGATGCGGCTGAGCTCTTGACGGAGTTGAGGTCCCGCAAGTGCGTCCGGACGGCCGAAGCCCCGATGTTCATCTCGCCGATGTCGGCGTACAAATACTCCTCCAGTTGCATTGAGGCGAAGCGTGCCGCCCCATCCGCCAGACCGGGGATGGCTCGAGTTGCACCGGCGACCGCCGGGTCATTGACGAAGGCAGAAGCCACAGCCTCGAACCAGTGGCGCCAGACCGGCGGCGGGCCGACCATCGAGACCGGCACCCTCGCCGGAGCGCCCGGCGTGAAGGCCTTTGCCTTCGGATCGACCAGGATCTCCACCCGCTTGCCGTTGTTCGGGCGCCCCCCGGAGAACTGCTCGAGTTCGATATAGGCCTGCTCGAGCCGGTCCGGAAGGTTGTAGCAGCGTACATCCATCGCCTTGTCGGACGGAACCATCAGGAGAATGTGGTTGCGTGCGATCGTTTCGTAGCCCAGCAACGGCTCGCCGAGCGCTTGCGCGGCCCGATTCAGGGCGTCCTGTTGGGCCGCCAGAACCGTTTCGTCCTGGAAGGTGCGGATGTACTCCTGCTCAACGAAGGCGTCGTCGGCCAGGCCGCTCTGCTGGAAGTTCGCCGCCACCTGCCGGTAGTGGGTGCGGGCTGCGGGACCTGCTCCCAGCAACTGCTCGCAGCGTGCCTGCCAGAAGAGCGCTTCCGCGGCCTTCGATCGATGGGGGTAGTCTGCAGTGTATCGAGCGAACAGATCTCGGGCGGCCTTCACGTTGCCGTCCAGCAAGGCCTGGACACCCAGCTTATGCACGAAGTCATCGGACAGGCTGTGATGGGGATATACGTTGATGATCGTGTTGAGGACCGTCGCTCGGTCGCGACGGTTGGGGAGCTTCGTGTACAGCGAGTTCAGCCGGCTGACCGCGGTATTGCCCCATGTACTCACCGGGTAGATCGTGATGAGGTCCAGGTATGCCTTCACGGCCGACACCCAGTCCTCGAGCCTCTCGTAGTCGGCCGCCACCTTGTAGAGCGCATCGTCTCGCAGATCGCTCCCGGGCATGGATCGCGCCAGGATGATATACGCCTCGATCGCGCTCTGCACGGGCCTTCCGCCGCCCGACATGTCCAGGGCCGCCTCGAACCCGCTGGCAACCCGGCTCCAGTCCTCCTCAACCTGGCCCAGTTGCTCCGGGGTCGTTGCATCCTCCGCGCTCTGCGCATAGGTCTCGAGGGAGTCGAATGCGCTCCCGATGGCGTACAGGGCGTCATCGGTTCGGTCGGAGTTCGGGAAGCTGGCCATGAACTCCTGATACAGGCGCACGGCCTGCGCGTAGTCTGCCATCTTCGCCGCGCCGCCGGCGGCCTGGTACATCTCGTCGTGTTGCTCGCGGAGCAGTGTGTACTCGTCGTCTTCTTGGTCGTCGCCATATCCCGGCATTTCCAGGTCGAGGCCCGGTACCATGACCCGCGCCCGCCGGGCGGCGTAGTACATGTACATGCGGACATAGCGGGTGTAGCGGCTGTGGGGGAATACCGCCAGGAATGCCTCGCCGAGCTCAACGGCCTTCATCACGTCGCCCGTGCGGTAGTTCATGTAGACGAGCTGCTGGAGCCCCGGCTCGACAAGGCTGCTGTAGGGGTACTTGTTGGCCAGTGCGAAGTAGGTCTCCGTGGCCGCATCGACATCCATCGCCTTGCTGTGCATGGAAGCCATCGCGCTGACGGCATCATCGCAGTAGTCGGATGTCGGGTAGCGCTCGAGCAACTGCTGGTACCAGTCGAACGCGAGTTCATAGTTCTTGAGCGATTTGGCACGGCCTGCGAGACCGTTCAGGGCCTCGTCGCCGTAGGGGCTCTTGGCAAACCGCTGCAGGAACCTGTCGTAGTTACCGTAAACCTCGTCCCAATCAGGAACGCGCATGTACTGAGAGATCAGGCTCCAGAGCGCATCCGCCGCGTAGTCACCGTCCGGGAAGTCATTGATGTAGACCTCATACGCCTCGATCGTCTTGGGCACTTCCCGGTACCTGGTAGTCAACTGGACAATCTGCCAGGCAGCCTCGTTCGCCATGCCCGCGCTCGGATAGAGGTCCAGAAACATGCTGTACCCTTCGATGGCTTCGGCGATCTTCAGCTTGTCATAGCCCGCTGCCCGCCCAAGCGCATAGGCCTCGTCCCATCGGGTCTGGGCGAACCAGCGGCTGTACAGCGGCGGTTGCGGGATCAGTTGGTCCTCGGTCTCGCCCGCAGGCGGCTGCTCGGTATCTTGTCCGTGCAGGAGCGGCAGTATCACGGCCAGGCACAACAGCCCACATGCGAGCCGTTGGCTCGTCGGTAGCCAGCTTCTCATCACCAGTCAGTCCTTCAGCAGATCGTGTGACTCGGGGATACGGCCAGCCCTCCCCAGGAGGGCAAGCACATTGCGGCCGGTCCTGTCCGGTCCCTTGTTAGAACAACCCGCGCAGGTCGCGGTTCCTGAATCTCGCTCGCCGACGGACCGTTCTACGACGAACTCCCAATCAGGGCGCCCACTCAAAGTCCAATACATGGGCGAGGGTGTCCCCCAGTGTCACGCGCACCTCCCCGGCAGCCTCGTCCCTCTGCACTCCCGCCAGCTCTTGGCCGTCACACCGGACGCTCGTCGGCAACTGACGGTGGAGTGCGCGGAAGCTAACTCGCAACCCGACCAGGTCTTGCACCTCAATTGCCAGCGTCGTCTCACCCAGCGTCGCCACAGCTCGCCCCAGCCTCAATGGCCCCGCCGGCTCCAGGAACAGCCAGTGGTACCATTTGGCTTCGTCAGTGACGAGGTCGAGTTGGGTGGGAGGATCAACCGGACGCCTCTGGCCCTCCGCCCAATCGAGACCCTCCCTCAGGAGGCCGACATGTCCGGCGGACCAGGATCGGAACACGGCCAGGTGCTGCGGCACGTCCCTCAAGCGCAGGAATGTCCGCCAGGACTGCTCCGTCGGGATCGTCGGGTCGCGGTCACCGTGCCCCAGCAGAATCGGCGTGTGGCCGGCGTTCGTGATGAAGCTCCGGGGCGAACGACGAAGGTACTCGAAGTCGACCTCCGGTGAGGCCCCCGGCACCCCCCCGCACACGGCTTCGACGTGCTGTGCATACGGGTTGCCTTCGGCATGCCATTCCCTCAGGTCGGTGATCGGGCACCAGGCACACACCGCTCCCCATACATCCGGGCATTTCCCGGCCATCAGTAGCGCCATGTGCCCGCCCCCGGAGGCGCCGGATAGATAGACCCGCTCCGCTTCGACGGCGTACGTCGCCTTCATGTACTCAACCGCATCGATGATGTCATGCTGAGCAGCGAGGGACCCACCGGCGTCGGTCGCCCGAGGGTTCGTGCTGAGGTTCGGGCCCCGAAAATGGGGCACGACGAGCAGCCACCCACGCCGCGCCGCTTCGGGGCCGTACTCCCTGGGTGGCTGGCGATAGCCGTACGACCATGTGTGCAGAGCCACGAGCAGCGGGGTCGGGTTGCCCGGCTCGTAGCTCGACGGCACACCAACGACGATCGGCTGCTCGGTCTGGTCGAATGTCGAAGTAAGCGACAACTCCTCCCACGTGATCCCCTCAACCGCGGGGAGCCGGGTCGCTTCGATCGCCGCGTTGAGCAGGTAGAGAGGCATCAGCACGTGCGGTGGTTCCCCCTTGCCCCGGGCGCCGGGAGGCCGCGCGTGCGGTCACTCGACCGTGACCCAGATCGGCGACGACCAGGCATAGGCGGGCCCTTCCTGGTGAACGCGAAGGTAGTAGTAGTGTTCGCCTGCCGCATGCCCGGAGCCATGGTCCCACTCCCCTCGCCGGCGCTGTCTTCGCGCAGGCTGACCCGGCTCCCTTCCTGGACCCGCAACACCGGTTGTCGACCCCAAGAGGCGGCTTCGTCAACCGGCCAGTCTCAGCGCCCGGCCCGACGACGCGGGGAAACGGTATGCACCAGAAGCTGCCAGGCAGCGTAGAACAGCACGCGGGGATGGAGGGCCTGCTTCAGTATGCCTCGGTACGGCCTGTCGCCGGCGAACAAGGCCCACAACACCTCCTGCATGCGCCGTCGCACGGCGCCGGCCCCCGGAGCCCGGCATAGCACCAGGAACGAGCGTGCAGCGGCGGGGTGCCGGGCGATCACCTCATTGGCGGCGAACAACACGGAGCCGAACCGGTTGTCCCGGTTGATGAGGCGCTGGCAGGCCGCGGCGTAGTAACGCCGGAAGGCACCGGCCGAGACGCCGGCTCGGGTGATCGTGGAGGCGGCCAGGGCTGCGGTATCAAATGCCGTCTCCATGCCGTTCTTGTAGTATCGACAACAGGCGGCGTCGCCCACCATCACCAGCCGGTCGCTGTAAGGACGAAGGGCGT
>CBFDAZ010000177.1:0-8780 GCA_965602825.1 uncultured bacterium | reverse complement strand
GCGTCAACGGCCGCGATTGGCCCAGCTACCTGAGGCAGGAGAGCGCCTACTGGGCCTTCAGCAGCGCCCACCTGCGCCGCGCCTGCCGGCGCTTCATGCCTTGGTACCAGGCTGCGGGCACCAGGCTCGAGCTAGAGACGCCCGAAGGGAATCGGAAGCTGGATTTCGGCGACGAGTCATATCCCGGCTTCTTCCACTGGACCTGTGGAGAGGAGCCGGAGCCTGTGGCCTTCAATCAGGTCGGGCCGGCGCGCTACCGGCTGCGGATCGCGTACTTCGCCGGACCCGATGGCTTCATCCCGGCCTGCAAGAGGGCGCTGTCATCGGTTCCCGAGGGTGCTGAGTTGGAGCTGGACCTGCGGGGCAACGGGGGCGGCAACGGGGTGAGCGCCTACGCGTTGTCGGGGATGCTGCTTCCCCAGGGCACACCGCTGGCCCGGCGCCGTGGGCGGCGCGTGGATGGCGGGTTCACTCCCTGGACCGTCTACCGCAATCCCGACCGCCCGGTCTATCTGGGGCCGCTGACGGTCATGATGGATGAGCTCTGCGCTTCGGCAACGGAGCAGGTGATCGGCGCGCTGAAGGCGGCGGGCCGCGCCACGTTGGTCGGGCGACGGTCGGCAGGCAGTACGGGCAGTCCCCGCACCTTGCTGTCCGCGGGGGCCATTCGGTTCACCTGCTCCTCCTGGGAGGAGACTTCGCCGGCCGGAGAGCCGATCGAGGGGCACGGAATCACGACCAGGCGTTGGCCACGGGAGCGGGTGCGGTAGCCAGACTACCTTCAGAATGGAGTGCCGACATGAGAACCCATCGGCTGTCCGAACAACGTACCCTCGCGCTGGCTGTTGCTGTGCTCATGCAAGCAGTCCTGCCGGCCGCGTTCGGCCAGCAGGACGCCGTCATCTTCGACATGGACTCCATCCACCACAAGCCCATCGCGTTCGGCGAGGACAAGATCTCCGCGGGCAAGGTGGAGCTCGTCGAGGGGAAGGTCGGTCAGGCGTGCCGGTTCACCTTCGTTGAGAACGCGCGGGGCGGGTTCTTTACCGCCTCGGTCCGCGCGTACGAGGCGTGGGACAAGGCGGAGGGGATCAGCTTCTGGGTCAAGGGCGATGGCTCGGAGAGCTGGGGCGGCCTGGAGCTGATCGACACCGCCGACTACCGTTACCGATACGGTTACTGCTTCCCGATCGACTCCACGGATTGGCGGAAGATCACCGTCCCCTGGTGCGATCTGATCCCCGAGCATCCGGCGGGTGACCCGGTCGATCCGGCAACCGGTTATGCGCCGTCCCGGTTCGGCAACCTCTGGTTCGGCAAGTGGTGGTACTGGCGAGACTATCCCGCACACTCATATGCGATCGACCAGATCGCTCTGGAGGCGACGATCGCTGTCGACACGACCGACTACACGCCGGAGCGCACCGGCACGCCCCGCACGCGGGCGAAGCTGGAGGCGGGGCAGCCGGTCACGATTGTCACCGTGGGCGACTCCCTCAGCGCCGCCGAGCACTGGGCGAACCGCGAGGTGCTGTGGTCGAACGTCCTGGCTGACCGGCTTCACGAGCAGTTCGGGAGCGAGGTCACCGTCGTCAATGCCGCGATCGGCGGCACGCCGCTGAACCCCAATCTGGTGCTGATGCCCCGCTGGCTGAAGGGCACGCCCCAGCCGGACCTGGTGACGGTATGGTTCGGCTTCAACGACTGGGATTCTGGCATGAGACGAAACCAGTTCACGAAGATGCTGGGCTTCGCCGTCGATCGCATCCGGCGGATGACCGGCGGGGAGAGCGAGGTTCTCCTGATGACAACGTGCCCCGCCGTCGCGAGGTGGGACACCATGGAGGAGCTGGCGGAGGCAGCGCGGGAGGTCGCCGCGGAGAAACGCACGGGCCTGGCCGACGTGTCGGCGGCGTTCCACGGGGCGGGGGCCGACGAGGCCCAGCGGAAGGCGCTCTACTGCCGGGACGAGACCCACCTGAGTGAGGGGGGGCACATCTTCACGGCGGAGACGGTGTTGAGGGCGGTTGCCTCAGGTCAGTAGGGCTCGGGCCGTCGTGCGCAGCTCGTCATCGAGGGAGTCCGCCCGGCGCTACGGCAGGCCGGACTCGCAGCGCGGTCCGGTCAGGCCGCCAGGCCCGTGCGGGCTAAGACAGCCGGCAAGCAGAGGGCCAATACGAGCCTGCAGCCGATACGTGTTGAGCGTGGGCGCGATGAATCGCACCGCTACACGACCGGGCGCCATGAATGGCGCCCCCTACTTTGGCGCAGCCTAAAGGACGCCCTGAAGTAGGGCGCGATCACCTCAGGTGGGCGTCAGCACGACCCGCCGCACGGTCGCGAAGACGTAGCCGTAGTTCAGCTTCTTCGGTCTCAGCGTCAGTGCTGTCTTCCCTGCCGGCAGCTCGATCTCACCGACGTGGACGCGCCTGAAGTCGCGGTCGCCCGCCGTCGCCGGCACCGTGCCCTCAAGCGATTGGCCCGCCGCCCGGACCGTGAAGGTGCTCCCTGAGTAGGGCTGTCGGCAGCCCATCTCGACCGTCACGCGGCACCGAGCAGGCCGGTCGCACTCGATCCGCCAGCTCGCCGTCTGCTCCGGCGAGGCCCAACGCTCGATGCAGGAGCCGCCATCCGGGAGTGTGCCCACCTGAGTCACCGATCCCTTGGGGCCAAAGCCGCGACGGATCGCGGTCTCGGCGGAGAGCGCCAGCGGACGGCTCCCGAGGCGGTGCGTTGGCGCGAGTTCCGGGCGGGGCAGTGGACGAAGAACCCGGTCATCCTCGAACACCATCTCGACGACATTGACCGAAGGGTCCGGCGGGATCGCGGGCAGTCCGCGGAGCGCCACCCCGTCATCGCTCGCGGCGATCTTCAGCCGGGTGCCTGTAGCGAGGAGGCGCGCGCGAGTGGGGAGCCGACGCAGCCGCTTGAGGACCAGAGAGTCCCGTTCGGGCCACCGCAGAAGATGGGCGAACAGCCGCTTCCCGCGCCGGGTGTAGAGCACATCCTCGGACTCACGGTGGAGCGGGCAGCCTTCGGTCCCGTAGATGGCCCTCCCATGGGCCTCCAGCCACTTGCCGATGTGCTCGAACCGCTCCACTTGCTCGGCCGGCAGAGCGCCGTCGGGCTTCGGGCCGACGTTCAGCAGGTAGTTCCCTCCGACCGCCGCCATCCGCACGAGGCTCTCGATGAGGTAGGGCGCCGCGAACAACTCCGCATCCTTCACGTAGCCCCAGCCCTGGCAGGAAACGGCCTGGCACGATTCGACCATGTACCCGGCCGCTGCGGCCCGGTCCGAGAGGCTCCGCTCGGGGGTGAAGAAGTCGCCACGGCCCGCGCGGTCGTTCACGATCGCTCCGGGCTGATGCTGCTTGATGAGACGATACAGTCGGCGGCCCCGCCACTCCCGCTCGGCCTTGTGCACGCCGTCGAACCAGATCCCGTCGATCCGCCCGTACTTCGTGCACAGCTCCAGGACTTGCCCTTCGACGTACTCCTGGAACCTGCGCCAGTTCGGCTCGTCATCCGGCCGGTCGTACTGGAGGTCCTTGAAGGCTCCCTGACGGTGGACGAAGCTGGGGTGGTGCCAATCGGGCTGCGAGTAGTACAGGCAGATCGGCATCCGGTGTCGGTGGCAGGCGGCGATCAGCTCCCCGATGAGGTCGCGCCCGAAAGGGGTGTTGGTGATGTTGTAGTCGGTCAGATCGGAGCCAAACAGACAGAACCCGTCGTGGTGCTTGGCGGTGACCGTTATGTAACGGGCGCCGCAGCGTTTGGCGGTCTCGACCCATTCGTCGGCATTGAAGCGCTTCGGGTTGAAGCGCCGGGCGAGCTTCTCGTACTCCTCGCGCGGGATGTCCTCGTGATACATGACCCACTCGCCCCGGCCCAGCAGCGCATAGAGCCCGAAGTGGATGAACATCCCAAACCGGGCTTCCGGAAACCAGTGCAGTTCATCCGCGAGCCCGCGCTTCACGATCATGGTGACTGCTCCTTCGAGTGCGTTCTGCCAGTCTCTGAAGCTCAAATGTGAGCCAGTTGAGGCGGACCCTGGTCTGCCCTTCGGCTGCTTCGGCCTGGCGAGCGACCTTGGGCGGCAGGTCGCTGGGCACGCTCTCGTCACGGAAGGCCGTCAGCACATCTGCGGCAAGCCCTTCGCTGCCGTACAGCCGGCCGACCGAGCGCTTCGCGATTCCCTCCGGAGAAGCCTCTGCATGCTCGGCCAGCGCGGCGTAGACATGGTAGTTCAGCTCGGCAGGAGGGTTGAGGGCGCTTTCTTCGCCATGGGTGCAGATCCCCTGGAACCCAACGCGCCTGATGAGTGGAATGTGCCGCATGAAGCGCGTGATCTCCAGCGTGCCCCGCGAGCTGCAGCCCCACCAGCCGGTGGCGAAGTGAACGTGCGCCATGCTCGTGGCGGTCGGTGGCGTCACGTCCGGGACCATGGGCTCTGTCTCGCCCCACCCGCCGGACGACGGGGCAAGCTCGCGCGCCAGCATCCAGCTCACACCCCACTTGCAGATGACATCGTCCGGGATGCGGGTGACGAAGCGGGGCGGCGGGTCGTCCATCATCGGCCGCGTATACCCGGTGTAGTGGTTGTACGAGAGCCAGCAGTCCCTGCTGTGAGCCCGGACTTGCTCGATGAGAGGCGGGAGGACCTCGGCCAGGTCCTCGTCGCTGGCGCGCATGCCCCGGGCACCGGCGGCCTGGCAATGCTCGCACTGGCAGACGCCGTAGTCACCCGTCTCGAAGTGGATTGCATCCGGCCCGACTTCGGTCATCAGCCACTCGATACCACGCAGGTGCCAGTCGCGCACCCGCTCGTTCCGAGGGCAGGCGACCGCGAACCGCGGGTTGTCGCGTCTCCTGATCGGCTCGCCCTTCTCGTCCACGGCGGAGAGCTCAGCGTGGCTCTTCAGTAGCTCGACCAGGCTGAACTCGTGGTCACCGTCGTAGTAGATTCCCCCGTAGCAGTTGACGCCAACACCGGGGGCCACTCTGACTCCGCGCCTTCGGCCATGGTCGATCAGCTTGCTGAGGGCGTCCACTCCGCCATGACTGTCGCGCAAGGCCCCCCAGATGATGAGGTGGTTCAGCTCCAGCTCTCCCATAAAGTGGATCAGACGAGTGTAGTCCTCGACGAACGCCTCCGGTGGCTTCTCATAGGGCTCAGCGCAGCCTCCCAGGCGCGTCCCCGGCTGCGTCAGGTCCCAGTTCGTGGAGTGGTCCCAGGTGTAGAAGGTCCGATAGGTGAAGCCGTCTTCGGTCATGAGGGACATCCTCCGGTCTCGGTCGGGCAGGAGCTGCGGTCTCAGGAGAATGCGTCCCCCGCCTCAGCCGCCAGGTCCAGCGTTCGGCCGATCGTCATGCAGTGAGGTCTGAGGCCCAGCTTTGCGTAGGTGCGCTGCGCAGGCGCATTCCAGAGCTGCGTGCTCACCGAGGCGGACCTGGCCCCTTGCTGGTAGGCTCGGAGCAACACGCGGGAGCCGAGGGCCGTCGCGATGCCCTGGCGCCGATACTCCTCCCGCACAGCCATGCCCCAGATGTTGACACAAGGCGCCCCCAGGCGTTCGGCATGGAAATGCTCGATCACCCAGGCGATGCTCCCGACCTCGTCACCCTCAGCAACGGCGTGCGTGACCATTGGCCTGAAGCCGATCCACGACTCCCGCATCGGTTCGTGCGCCATCGCCGCCTCTGATTCGGCGAACTCCAGCGGAAGCTGTGCGCGATGTTCCCGTGGCGCACGTTCCATCTCGGCGGTCATGAAGACGGATTCGAGGGTACTCCTGTAGCCCGCAACCTCAAGGGCCAAGTGAACGTGCGGCATGGTGGCGGGGCATTTCGGCTCACTGCCGACCCAGAGACATCGATAGAAGGGGTACCCGGCCGCCGAGTGTATCCCCAGGATCTCCTGGTGCCCGAACTGCCTCAACCACCGGGTGGCTTCCGAGACGAGCACGGCACCGACATCGAGGCGATCGCGGGGGTAGATCAGCATCCGTATTCGCGGCACGGGCTGATCCGGGTCATGCCTGGGCTCGGAGCCCGGCGCAAGACATGCGTGAACCCATCCGACAACACGACCATCCTCAACGGCAACCAGCAGCCCCTCGGGGTCGAAGTAGGACTTCTCCTCGACCAGCTCAATGAAGCGTTCCGGATCGAGCCGAACGATGTGCTGTTCGGCCGCGGTCTCCTGGTTGTACAACGTCGTCATGCCATCCAGGTACTGCGGGTCATACGCCTCGACTGAGAAGCTCATGGATCTCCCTGGACGCATCGGGCGTTGCCAACCGAGGTTCCCCACGATACCGACGGCTCCCTTGGGCGCCGACGACGAGCAGGAGGTGCGTTCGCCAGTGTGCCCCAATGTGGTCCCGGAGATGGTACTTCCTTGGGGCTCAATGGTCGCCGCGCCCGAGTCCGGACTCGCCGTGGGCGCGCCCTGGTTCGGCGTCTGCAACCTCTCCGCGTTCACAGGCGTCGGAATCAGAGAGAAAAGTCGCGTCCCGCGCCGTTGACGTAACCTGGGAGCGCCGCTGCCCCGGCGGCTGCTGTGGCAGGAGGCCGCGAGTCGTCCGCATTGCCGTCATGGTGGTCGTTTGGGATGGGGGAGGGAGAGCACATGGTGCAGGTATCGGTTTGCTGGCGAAAGTCGGCTGTCGCGACGTTCCTGGCGGCGGGGATGATGCTGAGCGTGTTCGCAGCGGGCTGCACGACCAGAGCGCAGCCGCTGGCTGTCCACAAGGGCACCGTGCAGGGCATGGGCTCCGGGGCGTCTCTGTCGGCACAGGCGCCCGAGACCAGCCGGAAGACCGTGTCAGTCAGCGGCGAGGTCTTCGCTCCGGACGGCAGCCCTATGCCTGGCGCGCAGGTCCTCATCTTCTATCGATCGTCGGGCCACGAGCTGGTCGCTGAAGAGACGTCGCCCGACCAGGCGGGCCGGTTCTCAAGCACGATCTCCGTCGAGAATCCCTATCAGCCCCTGTTCGTCATGGCTCGCGCGGAAGGCTTTGCGCTCGACTGGCAGGGCGTGTATCCGGGGCAGGCGGCCCTGCTGCAGTTGGGCGGCGAGCCCGTCGCATGTACCGGCACAGTGACTGACCTCAACGGCAAGCCGGTTGCCGGCGCTCGCGTCGTCGCACGGTACTTCGGCGAACTGCAGCTTCACGACTGCGCTGAGAACCCATTTGTGGCGGTCACCACCAGCATCGGCAGGTTCGCCATTGAGGGCCTCCAGCCTCACAGCAGGCTGGATCTGGCCGTCTTCGCCGAAGGCTCCGCGCGGCGCAGCTTCTCCGGGCGCCAGGGCCGGCAGGAAGGCCAGCTCAAAGTAGTCGTGAAGCCGGAGAGCACGATCTCGGGGCGCGTCCTGCACGATGGGAAGCCTGTCGAGGGTGTAACGGTCTTCTGCGGCGCGCAACATGGCACCAAGGGTGGCGGCGACGATAAGGCCGTCTCAGCCGAGGACGGCAGCTACACCCTCCACCACCTGAGCTTCGGCACGTTCAACGTGAGCGTCAGGCACGCACCCGGGCTGACGGCCCCCGCGATCGAGGGTGTGAAGCTCTCCGAGGGCGATCATTACGAGGGAGCGGACATCACGCTTTCCCCCGGCGGGCTGGTCAGGGGTGCCATCACCGAACAGGGCACGGGGAAACCAGTGGAGGGCGCCCGGCTGCTCGTCACCGGTCCGGTCTGCCCCTCCTCCGGCTGGGGAAGAAGGCCGACATTCTCGGCTGCTGATGGACGCTACGAGCTGAGGCTGCCCACGGGCAGGCACAGGATCCGTGTGCTGGGCCTGTCGGACGGAGGCCCCAGAAGCCTCAAGGGAGCTGACGAGCAGTGGGTGGAGGTCGTCGAGGGACAGGTGATCGAGAGCATCGACTTTGCGATGCAACCGGCGTCGAGGGACCCGGCTGAGGGTTGGGGCGGCAAACTGGCGCTCACCGTGACCCCGTTGCCTGGGAACGAGAGGATCACGGCCTACGAGCCGGTCCTGGCTCGAGTTGAGATCACGAACGTCTCCGGCCAAACGACGAGCGTGGCCACTGCCGGTCGCCTGACGACCCGAGTACAGGTCCGGGACGCCGGCGACAGCCTGGTCGGGATCACGCCGCGGCCGGTACTGCCCGGGGGCCTCTCGTACAGTACGTTTGAGCTCAAGCCCGACGAGAGCAAGTCGCGGACGATGGTGATCTCGGCCGTGTGTGCCTTCGATAAGCCTGGCGAGTACACGACCCGCGTCCAGCGTCTCGCCCTGCGGCGCCACTCCCCGGTCATCGCGGAGGGCTCGGCCACAATCCAGGTCCTGCCCTTCGACGCTGAACGTCTGAAGGCGCGATGTGAGGAGTTGTTCGAGTACCGCCACAAGCCGGCGACGGCGGAGGTACCGTGGATCGATGCCCTCTGTTCCGTCCGTCACGATGCCGCTTTGCCCTATCTCGAGTGGATCGCGACGGAATGGGCCAACACGACAGCCTGTCTGGCGATACGCCGAGTGAGATCAGAGGCGGGCGACCAGATGATCGCCCGGCTGGCAAAGCGGGACGACCAGGTCGGGAAGGCCGCGAGGTATGTTCAGGAGCTGCCCCTGGACAAGGACGACTGGTTCCTCAATGCGGAGTAGGGTCGGGTGGTCGGGTCGAGCCACGGCGTCGGAGCTGGAGCTCCGACCTACGACGGCAACGGTGACGGGTCGGGGGACCCGCCGGCACGGGCACGCCCCAAGTCTCCGAGGCAGTTGGCCATGCCCCGCTGGGGCACCCGGAAAC
>CBFDAZ010000176.1:0-8780 GCA_965602825.1 uncultured bacterium | reverse complement strand
TCGCCCTTCGAGGTGTTCGGAGCAAGTTACATCGACGGTAACATGCTGGCCGAGGAACTGAACCGGGCCGACATCCCACATCTGCGCTTTGTGCCGATCGAGTTCGTGCCGGAGTCGCACAAGTTCGAGGGTGAGGTCTGCGGCGGGTGCTTCGTCTTCACGACCGATCGCCGCCGTCTCCGGTCGGTCCGGGCTGCCGTCGTCATCGCTGGGGCGCTCACTCGTCTCTATCCCGAGCATTTCGACGTGGAGCGCTGCAGCCACCTGTTCGGGACGGACCGCATCATCGAGGGTCTGAAGCAGCTTGAGCCGCCGGAGGAGATTGTCGCTGATTGGGAAATAGATGAGGCCGCATTTCGGGAGACCCGTGAGCCGTACTTGATCTACCCCTGAGCGCCACCCGTACTCCTCGGAGAGAGCGATTGGCACGCGAAGCACGACAGGTCGTCTCCGCACGCTCCCTCATCATTGGCGCCCTGCTGGTCATCGCCGTGTGTTGGGTGGTGGCCTACGGGGAGCTGGTGGTGAGCCGGGGCGGGAGCATCTATGCCATCTTACTGGGTGCGACCCATCTGCCGGCAGGGGCGCTGGGGGCGCTGCTTGTCGTGTTGATGGTGCGGGCCGTGTTGAGCCGGATCATCGCGGCGAGCCGCCTGCGGCCGCGCGAGGTCGTGACGATCTACTCGATGATGTGCATCGCGGCGATCGTCTCATCGTTTGGCCTCACCGCACAGCTCCTCCCGAACCTGATCGGGTGCAACTACTTCGCTACGCCCGTCAACAAGTGGGCCCCGACCTTCTATCCCCACATCCCCAACTGGCTGGTGCCGTTCGACCCGAACGGCGGCGAGAACCAGCCGGTGAGCCGCCTGTTCTACGAGGGCGTGGGCTACGAGTCGGTCCCTTGGGGCGCGTGGGTGAAGCCTCTGATCGCGTGGTCGATCGCGGCCTTGCTGCTGTTCGCGCTGATGATCTGCCTGGTGTCGCTGTTGCGCCGGCAGTGGGTGGACAACGAGAAGCTGACCTTCCCCCTCGTCCAACTGCCACTCGAGATGATCCAGGATGCCTCGGCAGGGCCCTTCTTCCGAAGTCGACAGATGTGGATCGGGCTGACCATTCCCGCGGTCGTGCACACGGTGAACGGCCTGCACCAGCACTACCCGTTCATACCGGACATCCCGATCATCTGGAACCTCAACCAGTTCCTGCCCGGGAAGCCGTGGACGGACATGACGGTGATCTTCCTGACCTTCGCCTTCAGTGTGATCGGCATCAGCTTCCTGCTGCCGCGTGACGTCTGCTTCTCGATCCCGTTCTTCCTGCTGTTCTCGCGCCTGCAGGAGGTCATCGCTTCCCTGCTCGGGCGGCGCCTGGACGCCATGCCCGTCTATCCCGCCAAGTTCTTCGTCGGCTACCAGTCGGTGGGCGCTTCGGCGGCCCTCGCCGTCATCCTGCTCTACCTGGCGCGGCCGTATCTGCGGCCGATCTTCACGGCGGCAGTGGCCGGGAAGACGGCACCCGCGGATGGGTCGGGCGATCCGGCGGGCCGCACCGAGATGCTCACCTACCCACAGGCCTTCTGGGGCGCGCTGCTTGCGTTCGTTGGCCTGGTCGCCTGGGCGACCGTCGCCGGGATGACCTGGTACGTGGCGGCGGCGTTGATCGGGTCGTTCGTGCTGTTTGTGATGCTGGTGCTGGCCCGCTGTGTCAGCGAGGTCGGCTTGCTGATGCTGCAGCCGCTGTTCCGGCCGATTGATGTGCTCGCCGTGTTCACCACCCGCAAGAGCCTGGGGGCGGCCAATCTCACCATCCTGAACTTCCTGGACGGCATCTTCTTCCGCGACCCGCGCGGGTTGATGCCGATCTTCATGGATGGCCTGAAGATGGCGGACACAGTGAACCTGCGGCGCCGGTCGATGCTGCCGGCGTTCGGGTTAGCCGTGGTGCTGGGGCTGTTGTCCGCCTACGTCATCCAGCTCAAGGTGATCTACCACCGGGGCGGGCTGCAGCTCAATAGCTGGTTCTTCATGGCAAACCCGATCCTGTACGTTCGGGAGAGTGCCGGGCGCCTGGCAAGTCCCGCCGAGTTCGACCTCCGGGCGCCGGTCTTCTTCTCGCTCGGGTTCGCGGCGACCGTTCTGATGTATTTCATGCGCACGCGGTTCTTGTGGTGGCCCTTCCACCCCATCGGGTACGCGATTGGCGCCGCCTGGCCGGGGATTGTGTACTGGTGGTCGTTCTTCGTTGGCTGGGCCCTCAAGTCGCTGGTCATGCGCTACGGGAGCCGGGATGCCTACCGGCGGGCCCGGCCGCTGTTCCTGGGGCTGATCCTGGGCGAGTACTCCACGGCGCTCGTCTGGGTGGTCATCTCGGCCGTCACCGGTAAGCCAGGGCCGTCGATTCCGCTCACGTGACGCCCCGGTCAGGGGCAGAAACTTCCGGCCCGCGACAGGCATTCTTGTGTAAAGCTCGAAGGATACGGTGCTGAGGGACCCGTCGGCCGGCGTCGGGGGGATCGACGGATGCCGTTAGCTTATGTGCCGCGCGACACGTACGAACTGGCCCTCCGGCCGGAGGTGCCGGACTGGGCGGCTGTCAACGCCGTTGGCGCGCGAGTTCTCAAACGCCTATCGGCAGGAGAGCCCGCGAGCAAGATCGCGCAAGACTTCGCCGGCGCACCCGGGCTGGACGCCGCGAGCGCCGAGAAGATGGTGGCCAACTTCGCTCGCGAGACGCGCCGGCTGTGGGAAGAGCCGGCGACTGATGGCTACCTCGGGCGTGCCGCTTATCTGAAGCCGGTCGAGCTTCGGGAGCTGTGGCTGCACGTCAACAACCGCTGCAACTTCAGTTGCCGGCACTGCCTGGTGTCCTCCGGTCCGAGGGGCACGGACGGTCTGCCGACGGAAGAGCTGCTCTCGATCATTGCCGAGGCCAGGGACCTGGGTGTCGAGACCTTCTTCGTTACCGGCGGCGAGCCCCTGCTCCGCGAGGACCTGCCTGAGCTACTGACGGCGATGCTCGAAGACGAGCGCATTCACGTTGTTGTCCTCAGCAACGGCAGCCTGGTAGCGGACCCGTTCCTCCAGCGAATTGCTGACGTAGACCGCGAGCGGTTCCACCTGCAGGTCAGCCTGGACGGCTCCACACCTGAGCTTAACGATCGGTTGCGGTCGGCAAGGGCCTTTGAGTTGGCGACCGAGGGCATCCGGCGAGGCCTGGCCGCGGGGCTGGACATCACGGTGGCGAGCGTGGTGTTGGATGAGAACCTGGACGACCTGCCCGACCTTGCCAGGCTCATCTCTCGGCTTGGCGTGAAGGCGCAGCACCTGATGTGGCAGCACGTGCGGGAACGCGGGGCCAAAGAGCGACGAGCCGCTATCGAGGCCCTGATTGACCGCGTGCTAGAGCTCAAGGGCATCGCGGATGAGTGCGACGTCGTCCTGGACAACTTCGAGAACTACCTGGCGATCGCCAACGGCGAGCCGGGGGTCAAACGCGACTCGACTAACGCTTGCTGGGATAGCCTGGCGGTGTACGTGGACGGGAAGGCCTACCCCTCGGCGGCGCTGGTCGGCATCGAGGAGCTCTGTGGCGGGAGCGTGGTGGAAGCGGGGCTTCGGCCGATCTGGCTTGGCTCCCCGACCTTCGAGCACTACCGGGAGCGGACCGCTCTCACCAACGGGGATCTCCGGGGCGATCCCTTCCTGTTCTTCCACGGGGGCGGAGACCCCGATCACGCGTACTTCTTCGGGAAGCTGAACGGCGGGCACGAGCAGGACCCGTATCTGCCGCTCTACGAGGCGATGATCTATCGCGTCATCGACGATACCGTAACCGAGCGCATGGCGCTTCTGTCCGCGAGAGACGACATCCCCTTCGCCTATCAGCTCATGGGGCAGGACGGCCTGGGATGTCCGGTGCACGCCGGGGTCGAGAACAGCGGGCCGCATAAGATCGATTTCACGCACTCGAACTGCGTGCTGATTCAGGATGTCATCGGGTACTCGCGCAAGATCGTCCAGGAGTACTACGGGGATGCGGCCGTTGAGCCGAAGTCGGAGATCTGCTGCCCGGTGCAGGGATCCGCGCAGGACCTCGCTCACATCCCGCCCAAGCTGCTGGAGCGCTCGTACGGGTGTGGCAGTCCGGTTTTCGCGGCGGAGATCGCAGAAGGCGAGGTGGTGGTGGATTTGGGCTCGGGGAGCGGCGTCGAGTGCTTCGTGGCCTCGAAGCTGGTCGGGCCCCGGGGCCGCGTGATCGGCGTCGACATGACCCCCGACATGCTGGCCCTGGCCCACGGGGCGGCGGAGGAGGTGGCGGAGAACCTCGGGTACCGCAACGCGAACTTCGTTCGCGGATACCTGGAGGCCTTGCCGGTGGCCGAGGGCACCGTGGACGTCGTCCTGTCCAACTGCGTGATCAACCTGTCTCCCGAGAAGCTCAAGGTGTTCAGCGAGATCCACCGGGTCCTGCGGCCCGGCGGCCGGATGGTGATCGCGGACATCGTCTCCGAGTCTGAGGTGCCCGAGGATGTCAGGTACAACCCGCGGCTGAAGTCGGAATGCATCGGTGGCGCCCTGACCCAGGAAGAGCTGCTGACAACGCTGTCGAAGCTGGGGTTCGAGAGCGTCAAGATCGCATATCAGGTGCCGTGGCGGGAAGTGGAGGGCGTTCAGTTCTTCTCGGACACGATCGTTGCGGAACGCGCGAAGAGCAGCAGGCCGGTACCGTACGTGCTCGAGGCGGAGCCGGCCCCGGAGAGCGGGGAACGGCACACCGAGGGATGCATCGTCTGCGGGCAGCCGATAGAGTACACCGATCAGCCGCACGAGGCCGTGTGCCACTACTGCGGGCGTGAGCTGGCGACCCGGGCGCGCTGCACTGCGGGTCACTACGTGTGCGACCGATGCCACGGCGGCGACTACATGCGCTTCGTGCAGAGCTTCGTGGCTCAGTGCGAGCTTACGGACCCTGTTGAGATCTTCCTGAAGATGCGGGGGCAATTCCCGTTCCCGCTCCACGGGCCGGAGCACCACGCCCTGGTTCCCGCAGCCTTCTTGACCGCCTACCGCAACCGGGGCGGAGAGATCAGCCCACGGAGCATCGAGCACGCCATTAATGAGGGGGCGAACCTGCCGGGAGGAACGTGCGCGTATTGGGGTGGGTGCGCCGCCGCGCTCGGCGTTGGCGTGGCCTACAGCGTCATACTGAAAGCCTCGCCGGTCAAGAGCAGAGGCCGGCAGGCGGCGCAGTCGATTGTCGCCCGCGTGTTGAGCAGACTGGCCGAACTGAGGGCGCCTCGCTGCTGCCGGCGAGAAAGCCTCATCGCCCTACAGATCGCGGCGGAGTCGTCACCGGAGTTCCTGCCCACCACAGTCGCGAGCGAGGCGGAGCCCGTCTGCGATCAGACGTCGCTGAACCGCGAGTGCATTGGCCGCGCCTGTCCCTTCGCGCCCTGAACCGACCCCCAGCCCTACGGAGATCCCCATGCAGATCGAGGAGAATCGGCCCGGGAGATTCGTGTTCGGCACGTTCATGGCGGCTGCGGTCGTTTTCGTCGGGATCGCGGCCCTCGTTGTTGTGCTGCGCACGCCCACCAAGCCCGTGCCGGAGTCGCAGCAGGTTCCCCTGCTGGACACCGAGGAGCATGGCCCGTTCGACTACGGCCTGCTGGCCCAGGTGCTGGAGGAACACGTTGACGAGCTGGGCATGGTGGACTACGCGGCGATCAAAGCGGCCCCGGCAACGCTCGACGCGTTCCTGGATCAGTGTGCAGAGTATGGCCCGGACAAGAACGCCGCTATGTTCACCAGCGAGGATGAGGCGCTGGCTTACTGGATCAACGCGTACAACGCCTACACGCTGAAGGCCGTGGCCGACGCGTATCCAGTGGACAGCATCATGGACATCGGCGAAGGTGATGGGGCGGTGTTCGATGAGAAGCTCTGCGTGTGTGGGAGCGAGAAGCTGTCGCTCAATGAGATTGAATCAGGCATCGTGCGCAAGCGCTTCAACGAGCCCCGGATTCACTTTGCGTTCAATTGCGCATCGCTGGGCTGTCCGCCGCTGCCACGCGAACCCTTCCTGCCCGAGACGCTCGACGAGCAACTGGAGGTCGCCACCAGGGGTTTTCTCTCACGCTCGTGGTACTGCAGCGTTTCCGAGGACGGGCGGACGGTCCGTGTGAGCTCGATCCTGGACTGGTACGGTGAGGACTTCCTGAAGTGGCTGAAGAGTGAGGGGAGAAAGGAAGAGATCGGCGAGTACCTCGCGCTATACGCACCCGAGCAAGTCGGCGAGGCCCTCGAGGGCGGGGCGGCCATCGAGTATATCGAGTACGACTGGCGGCTGACCGATCAAGCAGCCGATTGGAGTGACTCGGAGCGCGGGTAGAGGCGCGGGCGTGAAGTCCGAGCGCGCCACGCGCAGGCCGTGGTGTGAAAAGGTACGCGACCTCCCCGAGCGAGGGGGCAGCCGCTCATGCCGCGTTGCGGCACCCGGAAACAACGAAGATAACACCGCCCGCCACCTCGCGGACGAGGGCGTCCGCGCTCCTAACAGCGAATCTTCGAGGTAGGTGGTCATGTCCCGTGGGGTGGCCGGAGAGGATGGAGATAGGACGGCGTCGGGTCTGGAGAGCCGACCTACTGAACGGCATGTCTCCGGAGCAGGAACCCAGCCGCTTCGCCGGGGAGTTCTGGTTCTGAGGTGCATGCGAAAGGAGCGATGTGCCCATGAGAGCGGCTGCAGCAGGAAACGTACTACTGCTCGGGGCCTTGCTCGGCCTGGTCGCTGTGGCATCCGGTTGCCGATCGGGCGGCGACGAAGGCACGGTCCCAGAGCTCATAAGCCCGGAAGGGACGGTGCCTCCGGTCTTGGCCGAAGAGTTCGCCCTGAACCTGGATACGATCAAGCAGACAGTGGTCAATATCTCGACTGAGATCGGTGAACGCGTTGCCGGGACCGAGAAGCTGAGAGAGACGGCAATATGCCGAGTCCTATCTGGATGCACTGGGATACGAAGCAGAGATGACCGACTACGAATTGCCCAACGGCAAGACAGGTCACAACGTCATCGCCTCCACCCCGGCCGATGGTCCGCGCCTAGTGCTGGCCGCGCACATGGACACGGTACGCGACTGCCCGTGCGCCAACGATGATGCCACCGGCATGGCGGTGATCCTGGACATCGCGAGGCTGCTGAGGGAGGAGAAGCTCGACGGGGAGATCCCCGTCCAGTTCGTCTTCCTGGGCGCTGAGGAGGCGCTGGAAGACCATGAGGAACACGGGTTCAGCGCCGTCGAGTTCCTCGAGCAACTGGCGGAAGAGGACGCCGATCGCATTGCGGCAGCGGTGTGGCTGGACAAGCTGGGGCGAGGCCCGAGGTTCCTGGCGATGTACATCAGTGGTACCAGCGATGCGGCAGCCGGCATGTTCGTTGAGGCGACAGAGGGCGAGGACCCTCAGCCCGAGATCGTGGCGGCCAAGCGCTGGAGCGAGGACATGGCGTTCGAGGACCGAGGGATTCCGACCGCGTGGGTCGAGTGGGGCAAGGACCCGCACCTGCACCAGCCGACCGATGTGGCGGACACGGTTGATTGGGACAAGGTTGGGACCGTGGCTGACGCAACGCTCAGGATGGTCCTGCAGAAGGGTTGGATTCCCGAGGGGTAGCGGTCTCGCGGTGGTGTGGCAGCCAGGTCCGGAGCAACAACGCGAAGACCGGCGGGTATGCGACCCATCGCCACGGCTCGTGGTATCGACCGACCGACGCGAGCACGGCTGCCGGCAGCGTGCCGTCAGGCGGCCTCCAGAAGCGCAGGAACCAGGCCATGGTCGCACAGGTTAGCAGAAGCGCTCCCGGGTTGGGCGCCAGACACAGGAAGACGAGCAGGTGGGCGGTATACCAGGGGTGGACGACCGGGCTGAGCAGGATCCCGGCCGCAGCGATCGAGGCGCAGGACTCAAACAGCCATTGCCGGTCGGCCGCCGTCCCCTGCATCGTCCGCCAGATCGCGTAGGCGGGGGCCGCGACCAGGACGAGGGCCCGTGCCATGGCCTGAGCATCGATGAGCCCGGTCAGGGGCTGCAGGGCGAGAAGGAGCAGGCCGTGGATCGAGTCCATGTTGTGCCAGCGCGAACCGAACTCGCGGAAGCCTGAGAGCGATCCCTCACCGGCCAGGCCGAAGGGGATGAGACCGAGGGCACCGATGATAGCCAGCGGCAGGACGAACCTGAGGCGCCCGGTCCGGATCATCGGCAGGGCCAGATAGAGCGGCGAGACCTTTACCAGCAGAGCGACCCCGAACACCAGACCCGCCCACCCGGGACGGTTGCGACACAGAAGCCAGAGCGCCAGCGCGACAGAGAAGACCATTGCCGCATCGAGCTGGGCGCGGTCGGAGAAGCTGCTCATGCACACCGGATTCCAGGCGTAGACCAAGACCAGGGCGGGCGCGCGCTTCAACGAACGCAGCAACCCCATGATGACCAGCACGGTGCCGACATCGAAGAGGGTCATCATGAGGCGGAGCGTCCAGAGGCGGTCGAACGGGAGCCAGTGAGGAATGGCGAACAGGGCGGTCGCCACGGGGCCGTAGACGGAGCGGACGGTGTTCAGGCACGGCACCAGGTCTTCGTACAGGGAGTCGCCTGCCTGTCTGAGCTCGCGGCGCAGACCATCGTAGACGGGGCTGGCCGGCGGCGCGGCGTAGGGGTTCATGCCGGCCAGCAGGACGCGGCCCTCCCACAGGTAGCGGCGGTTGTCGTTGTTGTTCGCC